>QKII01000352.1 GCA_003249625.1 Propionivibrio sp.
CGGGGTCAGCCCCTCGGCCTTGGCATAGCGCCAGGTACCGGTCATCGAGTTGTCGACGACGGCTTCAGGTGCATTGACGTAAGACTTGGCCGAGATGATCTTGACCACTTCCTTGCGGTTCTCGGCCTTGTCCATCCACTGTGCCGCCTCGATCAGCGCGGCCACGGCGGCACGGTGCGTGTTCGGGTTTTTGTCCGCCCATTCCTTATTGACGCCGAAGACCTTCTCCGGATTGTTGTTCCAGATCTCGTAATTGGTGATGATCGAGCGGCCGATGCCCATTTCGACGGCGCGCTGGTTCCACGGCTCACCGACGCAGTAACCGACAATATTCTTCGACTGCAGGTTGGCGACCATCTGCGGCGGCGGGATTACGATCAGGCGCACGTCCTTGTCCGGGTCGATGCCGCCGGAGGCCATCCAGTAACGGATTTCGTAGTTGTGCGTGGATACCGGGAATACCATGGCGAAGGTCATCGGGTCCTTGCCGGCCGCCTTGTCGGCATCGATGACCTTCTTGAGCGCGATGGCCGTGGTCGGACGGTGCTTCATCGCCTCCGGATCAGCCTGAACCATCCGCTCGTAAAGCTCGTTCGAGACCGTGATGCCGTTGCCGTTCAGGTCCATGCTGAAGGCGGTGATGGTGTCCTTCTGTGTTGCGCCAACGCCGAGTGACGCCGCCAGCGGCATGCCGGCCAGCATGTGTGCGCCGTCGAGCTCGCCGAGCATCACCTTGTCGCGGATGTTGGCCCAGGATGCCTCCTTGGAAATTTCTACATCAAGTCCGAATTTCTTGAAGAAGCCCTTTTCGCGTGCGATGACCAACGGAGCGCAGTCAGTCAGTGGAATGATCCCGAATTTCAGGGCGGTCTTTTCCAGTCCGTCAGTGCCAGCAGCCCAAGCGGCTGCGCGAATACCGGGGGGGAGTGAACTCATGAGTGCGGCTCCTGTGGCAAGTTGCAGGCTCCGGCGCAGGAAGTCGCGGCGGGGCGTTTCTTCGATCGTGGCGGGGCTGGGCGAGTGGGATGGTTTATGGGTCATCTCGATCTCCAAAGACAACTGCAGACAAAAAGGCAATAAAAAAACGGCGCCCGATTCCTGCCGGGGGGGTAGCAGGAATCAGACGCCGTTGTCGGTTGGTCGGGCCGCCGTTGGCTCGACTCTTGGCTATCAACTAGCAGTAACCGTGCCTGATTTTGTTTATTTTGATTTGTTGTTAAAAATCAAGTTGTTATTTTTTATATTTCTTTTGTCATTCGCTCGGCGGGGAGTGATGCGCGCACAGGGGAGGGGCAACTCAATGTCTTTCTGCCCAATCTGGGGGCAGATGTTGGTTCGCTGGTCGCGGGGGGCGAGGAATCTATCAGGGCAATTTTTGTCCATCGTTGGCACGAATCAATCGGGAGGTACGATCGATGGAAATCGCGACATTGGGTGGTGGGTGTTTCTGGTGCCTGCATGCAGTATTTGCGGAAATATCGGGCGTTGAGCGCGTTCGTTCGGGCTACGCAGGCGGCCGTTTTCCGCAACCTGACTATGAAACGGTTTGTCGAGGCGATTCAGGCCATGCCGAAGTCGTCGAGATCAGTTTCGATCCAGCGCAGGTCAGTTACCGGCAGTTGCTGGAAGTATTTTTCGCGATTCACGATCCGACAACATTAAACCGCCAGGGGGCGGACACCGGGACTCAATATCGCTCGGTGATATTTACGCATTCGGAGGAACAGACGCGCGTCGCTAATGCGGTGATCGCTGAAATCGCCGATGCTTTCTCTGCTCCCGTCGTTACCGAGGTGCTGCCGTCGCCAGAGTTCTTCGTGGCCGAGAACTATCATCAGGATTACTACCAGAAGCAGCCGTCCCAAGGATATTGCTCGCTGGTCATTGCGCCAAAACTGGACAAATTTCGGAGAAAGTTCGCTGGTCTCCGGCGCTGATCGTGTCTGCTCGTCAGCCTTGGACGGGCCCCAAATTTTTGCAGAACGTTTCTCTCAGCTGAAGGGGGCGCTTAGGTAAACCTGGCGCCTATAGCAGGACGTTCGCCATATCGACGAGATTTTCTGCGACTTTTGCTAATGACTGGGAGCGCTCCATCGCCAATTTTCTTAGCGTTCCGTAAGCTGCTTCTTCGTCGATACCGCGCGTTTTCATCAGGATGCCTTTCGCCTTCTCGATGATTTTTCGTTCACTTAACTTGCGGTTGGTTTCAGCCAGTTCCTGTTTCAGCGCCTGGTGCTCCTCAAAGTGAGCAATCGCGACGTCAACGACAGGTTTCAAGCGATCGATGTCGAATCCGTCAACGACATAGGTGGCAACGCCCGCGCGAATGGCCGAGCGAATCGTCGATTGATCGTCGTCCTGCGAGAACATGATTACCGGGCGCGGCATGTCTCGGTTCAAGGTGCCCAAGTGTTCCAGCGTGTCACGCGAGGGAGACTCGGTTTCTATCAGGATGATGTCGGGCTTGATTTCCTCGATGCGGGAAATCAGCTCAAGCGCAGAGGGCAGAACGGCGGCAACCTGATGGCCGGCCTGGATGAGACCTGTACATATCTCTACGGCACGCTGCTGCGATTCATCAATGACGAGAACACTTGCCATGATTCTTTCCTTGGCATCCTCCTCGCAGAACTCAGCCAAGAGAGGAATCAATCAAACAGGACGCTCAAAGGAGAGCCTTTTCAACCTATCGACAACCTCGCGAATTGTTTCGTTCCATGCTCCGCGCGAGACTTGTCGGAAGAGAGGGAGGGATGGCGCGTCTT
>QKII01000270.1 GCA_003249625.1 Propionivibrio sp.
GTCCGGCAGCGAACGCGACTTGGCCGAGACGATGCCTGCACTGGCGCTGCTTTCGAAACCGAATGGCGAACCGATCGCCAGCACCCACTCGCCAACGCGCGTGTTGGCCGAACTGCCAATCTTCACTGTCGGCAAATTGCGTGCTTCGATCCGGATGACCGCCACGTCGGTCGCCTTGTCCGCGCCGAGCACCTTGGCCTTGAACTCGCGCTTGTCGTTCAGACGTACGATCACCTCGTCCGCGCCATCGATCACGTGCGCGTTGGTGAGGATCAGGCCGTCCTCACGAACTACGAAACCGGACCCCTGCCCTCGGACGCGCTGCTCGCCACGCTGCTGCGGAACGCCAAAATGGCGGAAAAATTCATAGAAAGGATCACTCGGATCAAGACCGGGGAAATCCGGCACATTCTGATTTTTCACCTTGCCGGAGATGCTGATATTGACTACCGCCGGGCTGTTGCGCGCAACGATCTCGCTCATGTCTGGCAACGCCATGGCGGCCGCGACTGAAACTGGCGCCGCATGTACATTCCAGAGGTCGCCCTTGACGGCTACCGAATAGGCGCCGCTCAACGCGGCGGTCACTACGGCGACGATGAGGGTTTTCTTAAGCACACGGGTCGTCATGATGGGTTCCTCCTTGAGAATTGCTTATGGTCCAGGCAAAGCACATGCTTTGCGATGGAAACATCCTAGCGAACGGATACTTAAAACTTTCTTAAGAAATACGGGGAAACGTCACTCGGACTTTCAAGCCACCGCCATCGGCATCCCCCAGTTCCACTCTCGCTCCGTGTCGCCGGGCGATTGTCCCCACGATGGCCAGACCCAGACCAGCGCCAGACCCGGATCCGCGCCGGTAGAAGCGGTCAAAAACGCGCTCTCGCTCTTCCATCGGAACGCCAGGTCCGTTGTCAATCACTTCAAGGCAACCCACGCCATCAGTCATCAAACACGAGACATCGACACGCCCACCGTCGGACACATAGCGCAAGGCGTTTCCGATCAGATTGGCGAGCAGGATCTTCAAGGCGCCGGCATCTCCACGCACCACCGCTGCCTCATCCGCCTGAACGACACCAAGGTCGATCTGCCGCTCTTCGGCCAGACGCAGATGTTCGGTCACCGATTCGCGCACCACCTCCGCCAACCGAACATCGCACATCGTCTCCTGCGAGGCATCCGGCTCCTGACGCGCCAACGTCAGCATCTGCTGGACAGTATGGGTGGCACGTCGAATCCCTTCCTTAAGATCCGCCAGCGCTGCGGCACGCTCACCATCCGAAACGGCGCGTTCAACAAGTTGCGTCTGCAACAGCAACGCGGTCAGCGGGGTCCGTAATTCATGCGCCGCGTCACCAACGAATGCCCGCTGCACGTCGAGCGCACTCTTGAGCCGCGTCAACAGGTCGTTCAGCGAATCAACCAGCGGCCGCACCTCTTCCGGCACATTGCCCTCTGGCAGCGCATCGAGCGAATCCGGCGTCCGTACCTGCACGGACTGCGCCAGCCGTCCGAGCGGCTTCAGGCCGCGCCCAATCAACCACCAGGTCAGGAGGCCAAGCACCGGCAACAAAACAAAAAACGGCAGTAGCGTTCGCCAAGCCGCGGCCGCGGCACGCTGATTGCGCACCCGGATCGGCTGGGCCACGGCGATCGTCAGCCCACGGTATTGAATTGCGTACAGACGCCACGCTTCTTCTAGCCAAGGCGCGTCAGCTCCGGCAGCGTGTAGTGCGGCCGCGAGAAAAAGACGGTCAGGCCGTTCTGGTCCCACACGCGGATCACGTAATCGAGGCGCTCGTCACTGGCCAATGCCTCGGCGCCGCCCTCGAAGCGCTGGTCTCGCAGCGACAGGGCGATCTGCTCCAGATGGTAGTCGAACAACTGCCCCGCCTGATCAAGCGCCGCGCGGTAGGTCGCCCAACCGGCGAGCAACAGTGCCGTACCCAACGTTCCCAGCAAGGCCAGCAGAAGATGGCGACGGATCGAATTCATGCTTCGGCAGGCACCATATAGCCCACGCCGCGCACGTTGCGGATACGCTCCGTGCCGATCTTGCGCCGCAGTGAATGGATATGGACTTCGACGGCGTTGCTTTCGATTTCCTCGCCCCAACCGTAGACGCTTTCCTCGATCTGCGCCCGCGACAGCGGTACACCAGGCTGCTTCATCAACGCATGCAACAGGGAGAATTCGCGCTTGGAAAGGGCAACCGGCACCCCATCGAGCGTCACGACATGCGTCGCCGGATCAAGCGACAGCGGCCCGACCTCGATCACGGGAGAAGCGCGACCGCCCTGGCGCCTCGCCAGTGCACGCACGCGTGCCGACAGTTCGTCGAGATCGAACGGCTTTACGAGGTAATCGTCCGCGCCCGCGTCGAGTCCCTTGACCCGGTCGGCCACCGAATCGCGCGCGGTGATCACCAGCACCGGCGTCGACACGCCCTTGTGCCGCAATGCAGCGAGCAATTCCAGCCCACTTTTGCGCGGCAAGCCAAGGTCGAGCAGGATCAGTTCGTGCACCCCATCAGCCAACACACCTTCGGCGGCGGAACCATCGCGTACCCAATCGACGCTGTAGCCCTCCTGCTTCAAACCGCGCTGGACGCTGGCGCCGATCATCGGATCATCTTCGACCAGCAGCAGACGCATGTCTTCTCTCCCATCTTCGAACGAAGAGGAATAATACCCGCCGCGTCAGGCTGCCAGCCAGTTCACAGCGCCGCCGATGAGAACGAGATGAACGAACAGTCCTGCGCCGAGTAGCACCGGGCGCCACCCCGCCTGCTTCATCCGCGTCACATTCGTATCGATACCCAGTGACGCCATGGCCATCGTCAACAGCAATGCCCCGCCAACGCGGAGAAAGTGCACCATGGTGTCCGGCAACACCTGCAGCGAATTGACCCCGGCCAGCGCCACGAAAGCAACGGCGAACCACGGGATCGGCAAGGAATTGCCGTTGCTCCGCTCTCCACCCTTTCCTGCGAACCAGCCCACCGCGATCAGGAACGGAACCAGCAGCATCACCCGGATCATTTTGACGATCACCGCGTTTCCGGCCACCTCCCCGCCAATCGTGCTGCCGATGGCTACAACCTGTGCCACCTCGTGCACGGTCGAGCCGACGTAAATGCCGAAATCGAACGCACCAGTGCCGAACCAGGCGTAAATCAGCGGATAGAGAAACATCGCCAGCGTGCCGAAGAGCACCACCGTCGCCACGGCCACCGCGCTCTTCCCGGCCAAGGCTGTATCGTCCGAACGCAGCATTGGCACCGTCGCCACAACCGCTGCCGCGCCGCAGATCGCGCTACCGGCCGAAGCCAGCAGCACCGTCTCGCGGTCCATGCCGAGCAGGCGACGACCGACGAACCAGCCAATACTCAAGGTCGAAGTCACCATAACGAGATCAACCAGGATTCCGGTGCTCCCCACCTGCAGAATTTGTTGCACGCTTAGATTGAATCCATACAGCGCTACACCGGTTCGCAGGAAGCGGCGCTGCGCGAAGGCCAGACCAGGCCGGAAGGAGCCGTGGCCGACCCGCGGCAGAAAATTGCCAAGAACGGCGCCGAGCAGCAGAGCCAGCGTCAGCGAACTCACCCCGAACTGCCGCATCGTCCCCCACTGGGAGAGCCCCCAAGCCACCGCGGTAATTGTCGCGACGAGCAGCACCCCACCGAAAACGCTATCGTTCCTGACCATCGAATACACCTGAAAAAATGATGGCGAACGATAATCCCAGCCGATAAAATCTGTAAAACAGATTGTTTTTATAACTTCAATCATTTTTTTAGATGAAAATTACCCTGCGCCAGCTCGAAGTCTTCACCGCCATCGCCAGCCACGGGCACGTCACCCGGGCGGCCGAAAGCGTCGCCCTGACGCAATCGGCGGCCAGCACCGCACTTGGCGAACTGGAACAGCAACTCGGAACCTTGCTGTTCGATCGCATCGGCCGGCAACTGCGTCTCAACGAACCCGGCCGCCAGCTGCTGCCGAAGGCGCTCGACGTTCTCGACCGCATCCGCGAAATCGAGTCGGCCAGCGACGACGGCCAACTGGCCTTCGACCTCGATCTCGGGGCCAGCCTGACGATCGGCAACCACCTTCTTCCCGTCCTGCTCGCCGAACTCGGGCGGCGACATCCACACGGCCGCGTGCGCCTGTCGCTGAAGAACACCGAGCAGGTCGTCGCCGACCTTCTCGCCTACCGCATCGACCTCGGCTTCGTCGAAGGCCCGGTGCAGGACGAACGTCTGCAGCGCCACGTCTGGCACAAGGACCCCACTGGCCGGAAAGACGGTAACGCACGATGACCTGAAGGAAGTGAACTGGATCCTGCGCGAAAAAGGCTCAGGTACCCGCGACGTCTTCGACCGTGCGTTGGCTAGTGCGAGCCTGCCGCGCCGCATCGCCTTCGAACTCGAACAACCGGAAGCGATCCGTCAGTGCGTGCGCAACGGCCTCGGCATCGGCTGCCTCTCGACCCTGGAACTGCGCGACGCCTTCCAGTCCGGCTGGCTCGCCCCGGTCGCGACACCGTTTCTCAATCTCGAACGGCAGTTTCAGGTCGTCCTTCACCGCGACAAGCACCTGAGTCCGGGGCTACGGGCGATCCTGGCGTTGTGCGGTGTTGATGGGGTTTGAAACCGGACGTGCGGAGAGATTCGTCTTCCACCCCGGAATGTATGTTTCCTCAGGAACCCTTGGAGAAACAAATCAGTCTAAATTTTCAATTTAAAGACCTTCCTTGGCACGATGAACCGAATCGGGAGGGGATCATGTTCAATAAAGATCGTTTTATTCAGGATTGTTTGAGCGCCATTTCCGGTGGTCATGAGGCTATCAGCGAATTGGTGGCCGAAGCACTTTCGGACAGATCCGGGATGCTGACCGAGCTTGGCGAGCCGGTCCATGCAGGGCTGACGCCGCTGTACCGATCGCCTGACCTTACAGTCATCAACTTCGTCTGGGCCCCTTGCATGAGCCTGATGCCGCACAATCACAACATGTTTTCGGTCGTCGGCATCTATACGGGGCGTGAGGACAACGTTTTCTGGAAACGGACAGGAGAGACGATCGAGGCCGTAGGCGCCAGGTCGCTGGGGACTGGTGATGTTGCCACGCTTGAACCTGATGCCATCCATTCCGTGCTGAACCCGATCGGGAAGATGACTTGTGCGATACACGTCTATGGCGGCGATTTCTTCGCCCCGCCCTCCCCGCGAAGCGAATGGGACCACGAAACGCTGGCCGAACAACCATGGAACGTTGAACACGCAAAGGCACTGTTTCGCGAGGCGGAGGCGCGCTTTCGTGCGAGCAC
>QKII01000201.1 GCA_003249625.1 Propionivibrio sp.
GCGGCAAGAACCTCTGCGGATTGCCAGTTCATGCTCGCGATGGTGACGCGTCCGCATTCGGCGTTGGCGCTTGAGGCCGCTGCGACCAGAAGCGTCGCGGCGATGGCCGAGGTGAAACGGAAGGGTAACTTAGTCATCCGATAGTTCTCCTATTCTGCAGTGCAGTTGTAGCCGCGAAATACGCGGCCCTAACACTGGGCTGTTTGAAAGGGATGGTGCTTTTCGGTACTGGCCAGAAGTGGCATTGTAACTCATTGATGATAATAATAAAAATTATGCTTATGGTATTGTCTGATTTTGCTCCCTGTGCCGGGGTGTCCGGGAATGCGTTTTGGCTTGTTTGCGGAGGTGCTTGCCGGGTTCGTTTCGCAAGTAAATGTACCGCTTCTCCGCGGCATTTCCCGAATTGTTATGGTGCCGGGTATCCCACACTTTGTCCCAGGATGATGCGTTGCTGCGGCGTCAGCCCCAGGGCTTGGCCGAGCGCCTCGCGGTCGATCGAGCCGCGAACCACAGTAGCCAGTCCGGCCGAGGCGCAGAAAAGGTAGACGTTCTGCGCACTGAAACCGACGTCGGTCGAGCTGTAAACCAGTTGCTGTTCCGTGTTCAGATCAGGCATCCGGGTGTAATCGGCGACATAGATCAGGTTGAGCGGCGCAGTGGCAACGAAATCCTGTTTGCCGGCGAGTGAGCGGATGTCTCCGGCCACGACGCTTTTCAATCCGTGGCTCTCGATGTTGTAGAGGTAAGTTCCCTCGGCGGTGACGGCGAACACGTCGACTTCTCGTCGGCTACGGGCATTCGGGACTGTTAATCCGCCTCGTTCCGGGTGGCTGATGCCGATGGCCGCCCAGAGCAGATTGGACAGCAGTTGCGGAGAGAGTGGCCGCTCGGCAAATTCCCGGGAGGATTGGCGTGCCCGGATGGCGTCCATCAGCGGGAGTCCGCCCTCGGTTTGTGGCGGTGGTAGCCGAATCATGGTGTGGGGCATGGCGGTCATTTCAGTTGGCTCTGTTGTTCGAGAAAAGAATGAGTCCGATCAGCACGAGCGGCGTATCTCCCGTGTTTTCGATTCCGTGGCTGTCGCCATCGTCGACGCGCGCCATATCGCCTGCGGCGATGTCGTAGCTCTCCTCATTGTTGTAATACCGTCCTTGTCCTTGCAGGATCAGGTAGGTTTCTGCTTCGCCCTCGTGCTTGTGCAGACCGACCGAGGCGCCTGGCGGGACGGTGAGTTGCGCGAACAGGCGGCCGTTGCCAAACAGTTCGTCGGATTTGAGGACGTGTTTTACGGTGACGGTGCCCTTGCCGCCGCGCATGTTCTGGTTTTGCTGTGTAGTCATGTCGGCGCTATGTCTGAAAAGCATGGCTTTTTCTCCTGAGTGGCATGAGGAATGACACGTCATCCTACCCCAACGGAAAGTGCCTGACGTGGTTTGATGATTGAGCAGATAATGTCCGCTTTCGACCACAGAGGAATTCGTCATGCGTACCATGGAAATAGGGAAGTCAGGCATTGAAGCGTCGGTTGTCGGAATCGGCGCGTGGGCCATCGGTGGCGACACAATGTGGGGACAGAGCGACGACGCTGAATCTATTCGCACGATTCACCGCGCGCGGGAACTGGGGGTAACCCTGCTGGATACGGCACCCGCCTACGGGCTCGGACATAGCGAGGAAGTGGTCGGCAAGGCACTGGTGGGGCGGCGGGGCGACTATGTCCTGTCGACGAAGTGCGGCTTGCGCTGGGATGTCAAGGAAGGTGCGTTCATGATGGAACGCGACGGGGTGCGCATCGTGCGTAATACCCGGCCGGAGCGTCTTGCAGAGGAAGTCGAAATGAGTCTGCGCCGCCTGCAGACCGACTACATCGACATCTACATTGTGCACTGGCAGGAACTTCCGGAGTTTCCTTGCCCGATCGCTGACACGATGGGCTATCTGCTGAAGCTCAAGGAGCAGGGAAAAATCCGCGCGATCGGCGCGTCCAATCTGAGCAACGAGCAGTTCATGGAGTACGTCGCTGCCGGGCAACTGGACCTGATTCAGGAAAAATACAGCATGCTCGACCGCGGCGTCGGCGATCGCCTGTTTGATCTGTGCGACAAACATGGCGTGACCTTCCAGGCGTATTCGCCGCTGGAACGCGGCATTCTCAGCGGGAAGATCAAGGATGCCTCGCAGGTGCACATGGGCATGGCGCGCAGCAGGGTGAAGTGGTTCCAGCCGGAAAATCTGCCGAAGATCGCGGCGCTGAGTGAAAAATGGGCGCCCCTGTGCAAGAAATACGGCATCACGATGACGCAACTGGTGATCGGCTGGACGGCGGCGCAGGGTAACGGTGGCAACGTCAACGTCCTGTGCGGCGCGCGCAAGCTCGACCAGATCGAGGACAACGCCAAGGGCGGCGATGTCATGCTCGACGCGGCGGATATCGCTTCGATGCGGCGGGATGCGGAGGAGATCGCCTAGCTTGTCACTACAACCGGCGAATTTTCTCCAGCAACGCCGTCGTCGATTTTTGGTGAATGAAGGGAATCGACACGACCTTGCCGCCCCAGCCGGTGACTTCCTGATTGCCGACGATTTTTTCCACCGGCCAGTCGCCGCCCTTGACCAGTACGTCGGGGCGGCAGTCGCGGATGCGTTCGATCGGTGTGTCCTCGTCGAACCAGGTGACGAGCGACACGCATTCAAGCGAGGCCATCACCGCGAGGCGGTCGGCCAGCGTGTTGACCGGCCGGTCGTCGCCCTT
>QKII01000429.1 GCA_003249625.1 Propionivibrio sp.
CCCTGCGGCGGCACAAGGCTGGTGAATGGATCATGTGGCTGCGGCAGATGCGTATGAACGTGCTGCAACACCTCGTCCGCCGCGTGCGGCCCCGTAATCGCCAAGACCTTCGGATGCGTCTCACGCACCAGATCCTGCTTGGCGCCCAGGCAACCCGTGACAATAACCTTGCCGTTCTCTTCCAGCGCTTCGCCAATCGCCTCCAGCGACTCCTCGACAGCGGCATCGATAAAACCACAGGTATTCACTACCACCAGATCGGCCCCCTCGTAGGACGGGGAAATCACATACCCTTCGGCACGCAACTTGGTGAGGATCTGTTCGGAATCGACAAGCGCCTTCGGGCACCCGAGGGACACGAAGCCTATTTTCGGCGGTTGTTTGGCATCAATCATCGCGGAACCGGCCCCATAAAAACCAAAAGACGCTGCACGCTGTGCGCGCCTCGTCTCTCGAATGGAAGAGGAAATCACGGGAAAAAACGAAAGTGGCGAGCCTTACCCCGGCACTCACAGTAAATGGCTGTGGCTGCTTCCTTCCGGACCTGACCAGGTTCACCACCCTGCGATGCGGGGAGACCCGCCGGCGCGAATCTTACCACAGAGCGCGGAGAGTATCGGCGCCGCGCGAAAACGATTTTCGCCCTGACCGGCACACAGGTCAGGGACGCGTATCCTCCGAAATAAAAGACCCCCTGAACCAGAGCAGAGTACGCTAATCTCCGGTCAGAACGGCACACTCGGAAGAACCACGTTCATCGGCGAATGAATCCGGGACCGACAAAAAAAGCCCAGCTCCCTTTCTTCACACAAAGCTGTCCCCTCCTTGCTTGGGCTACACACTATGGTTCAATTCGCGACCGCCAACAGGTGATGCGGAGGACATCCAATTTACATTGCTCAAGTAGGCCGGAGCCAGCGAATACGTGCATTTGCAGGCACACAACGGAAAAATACCCGACAAAGGATGAGGGCTTCTGTGTGCCCGTGCTATAGTTTCGCGCTGTGTCTTATGCGTACCAAAGGACTCCGACGTGTCGTTTCATTTTGATGTTCTCGTGATCGGCAGTGGTCTGGCCGGTCAATCCGCGGCCATCCGGCTTGCAGAAACCTGCAAGGTTGGCCTTATCTGCAAGCGCACCATGGACGACAGCGCCTCCGCCCGGGCTCAAGGTGGAATTGCTGCGGTTCTCGACAACAAGGATTCGATCGAGGACCATATCCGTGACACATTCATCGCGGGCGCTCACCTGAATGATCCCGATGCGACGCGACTCGTCGTCGAAAACGGGAAGCGAGCCATAGAATGGCTCATCGACCAGGGTGTCAAATTCACCCGCGACACGGCTGGCTACCACTTGACACGCGAAGGTGGCCACAGCGCCCGCCGTGTCATCCACGTCGCTGACGCAACCGGTTTTGCCGTTCAGGAAGCGCTCACGCAAAACGTCAAGCGACATCCGAACATCACCATTCTTGAAGATCACATCGCAATCGACCTGATCACCGGAGAAAAACTCGGCCTCTCGGAAAATCGTTGCTACGGAGCTTATGTGCTCGACAACCAGAAAGGCGAAGTGATCACGATCGCGGCACCCCATACGCTGATTGCGACGGGAGGCGCGGGAAAAGTCTATCTTTACACCACCAGCCCGGACACCTCCTCCGGCGACGGTATTGCCATGGCCTGGCGCGCTGGATGCGACATCGCCAACATGGAGTTCATCCAGTTCCACCCAACCTGCCTGTACCATCCGCAAGCCAAGTCCTTTCTCATTTCGGAAGCGGTTCGTGGCGAGGGTGGATTGCTCAAGTTGCCCGACGGGACACGCTTCATGCCGGACCATGACCCGCGCGCCGAACTGGCCCCCCGCGATGTCGTCGCCCGGGCAATTGACTTCGAGATGAAAAAACGCGGACTCGACTGCGTCTATCTCGATATTTCCCACAAACCCGCCGAGTTTCTTAAGGAGCACTTCCCCAACATCATGGCGCGTTGCCTGGAACTGGGTATCGACATCTCCCGTGATCCAATCCCGGTCGTTCCTGCGGCACACTACACCTGCGGCGGAATTGTCACGGACCTGCATGCGCGAACCACCATTCCGGGGCTCTATGCATCCGGCGAGGCCTCCTGCACCGGCCTGCATGGCGCCAATCGCCTCGCCAGCAATTCGCTTCTTGAGTGCCTCGTTTTCTCCGAAGCGGCGGCAAACGACATCCTGGCCCAGCCGAAGATCGAGTTCCCCGCGCTTCCCGATTGGGATGAGAGCCGCGTATCCGACCCCGATGAGGAAATCGTCATCTCCCACAACTGGGAAGAACTGCGGCGCTTCATGTGGGATTATGTCGGCATCGTCCGTACCACCAAGCGCCTGCAACGCGCCCAGCATCGCATCCGCCTGCTGGAAAAAGAGATTCATGACTATTACGCGAACTTCCGTGTCTGCCACGACCTGATCGAACTGCGAAACCTCGTCGCGACTGCCGACCTGATCGTGCGCTGCGCCCTGAAACGCAAGGAAAGCCGCGGCCTCCATTTCAGCCGAGACTATCCCGGGCTGCTTAAGAAGGCAAAAAATACGGTTCTCAAGAGACCGGCGTTACGTCCTTCGCGGCGGGCGATGTCTTCCACTGGAGCCAAACGCGAAGCTTCCTGAAGTCATCCCGTGAAAGGCTATCCGGGAAAAGCACTAACGATCGCTCGCTCGCTTCGCCTTCACACTTGAACCGCAAAACGGCCAGACAGGTAAATACGGAGCATCCTGGGCTCAGTGAGGCACTCAGTTGCACGCCATCCATTGTTCTGACGTGCAACTCCGTCTCCCCCAACCGCAAAGCAAGGAATATCGGGCGACGTAACGACATACCAGCCGAAACCAGCACCAAAGCAAACAGTGCAACACGCCAACTCCAGTCAGCTGGTGACGTCAATACGCAAAGTGCTGCCGCAGCATGCATCGCTGACAGCAGCACTTGATGAATCAACGACCGGCGCAGTTCGATAAAAACGGGGAACCGCACCGCTCGCTACGACCAGCTCTTACACCCGCCGGAGAACCACGGTAGCGTTGGTACCACCGAAGCCGAACGAGTTGGAAATGGCGACATCAATCTTCATCTTCCGCGCCTCGTTGGCGCAGTAGTCAAGGTCGCACGCCTCGTCCTGATTGAAAATGTTGATGGTCGGGGGCGACACCTGATTGTAGATAGCCAGGGCCGAGAAGACGGCTTCAATCCCGCCGGCAGCGCCCAGCAGGTGTCCAGTCATCGACTTGGTCGAGTTGACCACCAGACTCTTGGCGTGATCACCGAAAGCGCGCTTGACGGCAACCGTTTCGGCCACGTCACCCAGCGGCGTCGATGTTCCATGCGCGTTGAGATAATCGACCTCGTCCACGTTGACGCGCGAGTTGCGCAAGGCATTGGTCATGCAGCGCGCGGCACCCTCGCCGTCCTCGCACGGCGCGGTCATGTGATTGGCATCGGCGCTCATGCCGGAACCGGCAAGTTCGGCATAAATCCGGGCCCCACGGGCCTTGGCGTGCTCGTATTCCTCGAGGACCATCACGCCGGCGCCCTCACTGAGCACGAACCCATCGCGATCCTTGTCCCACGGCCGGCTAGCCGTCTTCGGATCATCATTGCGCGTAGACAAGGCGCGAGCCGCACAGAACCCACCGACGCCGAGTTGGGAAACAGTACATTCGGCACCGCCCGCAACCATAACGTCCGCATCGCCGTATTCGATCAGCCGGGCGGCATCGCCGATGCTGTGTGTACCGGTCGAGCATGCGCTCACCAGCGCGATGTTCGGCCCCTTGTACCCATACATGATCGAGAGGTTGCCGGAGATCATGTTGATGATCGATCCAGGGACGAAAAATGGCGATATTTTACGAACCCCCGATGCGACGAACTCATCACGGGTCGTTTCGATCATTGGCAAACCGCCGATACCTGAACCAATCGACACCCCAAAACGATCGGCATCGGGCGGATTGGCCTCCAAACCCGCGTCTCGGATCGCCTCGATCCCCGCAGCCATGCCGTAATGGATAAAGATATCCATACGACGCGCATCCCGCGCGGGAATATATTTAGTGACGTCGAAATCCTTCACTTCACCGGCGATTTGCACGGGGAACGAAGAAGCGTCG
Source organism: Propionivibrio sp. (assembly GCA_003249625.1). The sequence continues at coordinate 4,160 of QKII01000429.1, forward strand.
AAACGTGTGATTCGGTCAATCCCGGAACGGCCGGCCAGAATATTTTGCCAAGCTTGTTCGACGGTATTGCCAACAGGGGAAATGATTCCAAGGCCGGTAATGACGACTCTGCGACGTGTCAATTTGCTCTCCGGGGAAACAGGAAAATAGAAGGGGCACAAGAAAAAACGTCTGTGGACGGCACTAGCCGGTCACAGACGCTTCTTACTGTCCGAAAATTACTTTTTGTGGCCGACGACGTAGTCGATCGCTTGCTGGACGCTGGTGATCTTTTCAGCTTCGTCATCAGGGATTTCGCACTCAAACTCTTCTTCGAGCGCCATGACCAATTCGACGGTGTCCAGCGAGTCGGCACCCAGATCGTCAACGAAAGACGATTCGTTCTTGATGTCGGCTTCATTAACGCCAAGTTGTTCGGCAACAATTTTCTTGACGCGTTGTTCGATGTTTTCCATTAAAGGACTCCTTTAAAAAAGGTTCATGTATTGAACAAAAACCGTTGGATTCTAGCAAACAGACCGGCTCTTACCAACTAACTCAGCGGGCTGACCGGTCTGTCGCCCACTGCCCTTTCGGGCGTTAACTCATATACATGCCACCGTTGACATGAATCGTTGTTCCAGAGATGTAGGCCCCCCCCGGCGAAGCGAGAAACGCCACGGCGGCAGCGATATCTTCCGGTTGCCCAAGCCGTCCGAGCGGAACATTGGCAACCAGCGCCGCACGCTGTTTTTCTTCCAGCACCTTGGTCATATCCGTATCGATGAAACCCGGCGCAACACAGTTAACCGTTATGTTCCGGCTACCCAGTTCGCGCGCCAATGCGCGGGACATTCCAGCCACGCCGGCTTTCGATGCGCAATAGTTGGCTTGACCCGCGTTACCAGCGTAACCGACAACCGAAGAGATATTGATGATGCGACCGTCACGGGCCTTCATCATGCCACGCATGACGGAGCGGCAAAGACGGAAGACAGCCTTCAGATTGGTGTCGATGACGGCATCCCACTCTTCGTCCTTCATGCGCATCGTCAGGTTATCGCGGGTAATCCCGGCGTTGTTGACCAACACAAAAATGCCACCGAATTCCTTCTCGATCGCGTCGATACCTGCCTCGATCTGAGCCGGATCGCGTACGTCCATGACGATACCGCGGCCAGGAGTCCCGGCTTCGGCCAGCGCTGCATTGATGCGTTCAGCATCCTTGTCATTGATGCCGGTACCGATGATGGTCGCGCCGTGACGGCTCAATTCGCGAGCAATCGCCGCGCCGATACCTTGAGCGGCACCGGTAACCAGTGCAACTTTGTCTTTCAAGTACATGAATTACTCCAGGTTGAGGTTCGCTTCGATCGAAGCAACATCGCACAGGGCGATTCCATTGAGTCCTTCCGAGCAACGCTTGACGAGGCCGGCAAGCACCTTGCCCGGCCCACACTCGGCGACATTCGTCACATCCATGGTGGCAATCTTCTGAATGGTTTCGACCCAACGCACGGGAGAGTAAGCCTGACGAATGAGCGCATCCTTGATCTTTGCGGGGTCGCTTTCGATCGCGACGTCGACGTTATTGATCACAGGAATGCTTGGCGCCTTGAATTCTAGCTCGGCCAGACGCGCACCGAGCTTATCGGCAGCGGGACGAATAAGTGACGAATGGAACGGTGCGGAAACAGGCAGAATGACCGCCCGCTTGGCGCCACGCGACTTGCATCCATCGCAGGCACGCTCCACGGCTGCCTTGCTGCCGGCGATCACGGTTTGCCCGGGACCGTTGAAATTAACCGGCTCGACAACCTGCCCCTCGCCGACTTCGGCCATCGCCTCGGCGCAAGCCTCGAGAATCTTGTCATCACTGAGGTTCAGAATCGCCGCCATCGCGCCCGCCCCAACCGGTACGGCTTCCTGCATCGCAGATGCGCGCAGGCGCACCAGCGGCACGGCATCCTTGAATTCGATCACGCCTGCCGCGACGAGAGCAGAATACTCGCCCAGACTATGGCCGGCAACGACCGAGGGCAAACGTCCGCCCTTCTCCAGCCACAGGCGGTAGGCCGCGATCGCCGCGGTCAGCATCAGTGGCTGCGTATTGACGGTTTGCGCCAGGAGTTCGGCCGGCCCCTCGGCAACGAGTTGCCACAGATCCTGCTCCAACGTCGCCGACGCCTCATCGAACGTCGAGCGCACGACGGCAGCGTCGCCGTAGGCGTTCATCATGCCGACCGACTGCGACCCCTGCCCCGGAAAAACGAAAGCGAATGCCATAGGATATTCCCTTCCCAAGTTAGAACTGGAGCAGTACCGCGCCCCAGGTAAAACCGCCACCGACACCTTCAAGCATTATTTTCTGCCCGCGCTTGATGCGGCCATCGCGAACAGCCGCGTCAAGCGCCAGCGGAACGGACGCCGCCGACGTATTGCCGTGCTGGTCCACCGTCACGATGACGTTACTCATCGGAACACCAAGCTTCTTGGCCGTCGACTCGATGATGCGGACGTTGGCCTGATGCGGAATCAGCCAATCGACATCGGTGGTCGCCAAGCCAGCGTTGTCGCAGCATTCCTTGGCCACATCGAAAAGCACCCGGACTGCGAATTTGAAGACGGCCTGACCGTCCATGCGCAAAAACGGGTCGCCGGTTACCTGACCGCCACACACCTGCCCGGGAACCGAAAGAATGCCGTTCTGGGAGCCGTCAGCATGCGCCGCGGTCGCTAGAATCCCGGGGGTTTCTGAGGCTTCGAGAACGACAGCACCAGCCCCGTCACCAAACAACACGCAGGTTGCACGATCCTTCCAGTCGAGAATCCGCGAGAAAACCTCCGCACCAACGACGAGAGCCTTCTTGTGGCTACCTGAACGAATGTACTTGTCGGCAACGTTAAGCGCGTAGACAAAGCCGCTGCAAACCGCCTGCACATCGAAGGCCATCGCGCCAACATTTCCGAGCTTTCCCTGCAGCAAACAGGCCGTACTCGGGAAGATGAAATCCGGCGTCGAGGTCGCGACAATGATCAGGTCGAGATCTTCCGCAGCCACTCCCGCCGACTCAAGTGCGCGGCGACTGGCTTCCAGTGCCAGTTCACTGGATTTGGTCCCGGTCTCGGCAAGGTAGCGGGTGCGAATTCCGGTCCGCGTGACAATCCACTCATCGGTGGTATCGACTCCACGCCGCGCCAGTTCTTCGTTACTTACGGGCGATCCCGGCAAATAGCTGCCGACGCCGGCAATACGGGCAAACATGCTATGCAATCTCCTGAATCGGTTGTTGCTGCGCCTGAAGGGCTACGCGCTGACAGATGCGTTCGAGAACCTGATTACGAACCGTATCCGCCGCCCGATCGAGCGCGTTACCAAAAGAAAAGGCATCGGCCGAACCATGACTCTTGACCACGATCCCTTTGAGTCCGAGCAGACTCGCCCCGTTGTAACGGCGATGATCGACACGCCGCTTGAAATGCTTGAGGACAGGTAATGCCACCAGCGCCGCCATTTTGGTAAGCACGGTGCGCCCGAATTCCTGCCTCAGGAAGGTCGCCAGCATCTGCGCCAAGCCCTCGGACGCTTTAAGTGCGACATTCCCCACGAAACCGTCACAGACAACTACGTCGGCCTCACCCTTGTAGAGCCCGTCGCCCTCAACGTTACCAATGAAATTCAAACCGGAGTCCTTCAACAACTCCGCAGCGCGCTTGACGACGTCGTTACCCTTGATTTCTTCTTCGCCGATATTGAGGATGCCGACAGTGGGACGATCCTTGTGCTCGATGGCTCCGACCAGTGAGGTCCCCATGATGGCGAACTGCAACAGATGCTCCGGAGAACAATCGACGTTGGCCCCAAGATCGAGAACATGCACGTGACCCGACATGGTCGGCAAGATGGCGCAGATTGCCGGCCGATCGATCCCCGGCAACATTTTCAGGACGAAGCGGGAAATGGCCATCAGCGCGCCAGTATTACCCGCGGACACGCAAGCGTCGGCCTCGCCGTTTTTGACGAGATCCAGCGCCACACGCATCGAGGAGTCCTTCTTGGTGCGAATAGCCAGGGCCGGTGATTCATCCATTGCCACAATTTCGCTGGCATGGCGAATAACCAGGCGCGACAAATCCGCGCCTCCAAGCAAGGGGCGAATCCTCTCCTCGACCCCGACCAGAATGGCACGTACATCCTCGTGCTTGCGCACGAAGTCAAGCGCGGCCCGCACGGTGACATCGGGACCATGATCCCCGCCCATGCAGTCGATGGCGACAGTGACAGTCATCCAATAAGCAAAAGAAAAGGCAGGCTACCCACCTACGGGAGTCGACCTGCCTAATTCAAGAGTCTTATTCAGCCGAGCCTTTTGCAACCTTCTTGCCACGATAGTAGCCAGACGGGCTCACGTGGTGACGCAAATGGACTTCGCCCGTGGTCGGCTCAACGGCGAGCGGCGGGTTGGTCAGAAAATCGTGAGCGCGATGCATGCCACGCTTGGACGGGGATTTCTTGTTCTGCTGAACGGCCATGATTACTCCATATTCAAATTCACTGTGCTTTACCCTTCAAGCTCTTCAATACGGAAAAAGGCGAAACCTTCTCCACATCTTGAGCCGCTTCAGGCAGAGCACAACTTTCGTGACGCGGCGCTGGCGGAAGATCGAGAATAATCTCGTCTTCAATCAACTCCACGACATCGAGTTCTTTTTGCGCAACGAGAAAATCTTTGGAATCATCCTCGATATCCTCCTGCGTCAACTCCTCCTCGTCCTTGACAAACTCCAGCAGACTACGAACCCTGACCGGATAGTCAATTCCTTCGAGACAACGCTGACAGCGAAGCGACAGCACGCCATCAAGCCGCAACACGAGTTGTGCCTCGTTCCGCGAGCCCACTTGCCCATCAATCCGATAACTGATCTTTCCTGCCGGATCGGTGAGCAGGTCAAGCACCCGCGCCAGTCTCGCGACGGGTAATTCACCTTGCAGCGAACGACCTTCCCGCGCAAAAACCAGACTGTCAATTACGACTCGCTGCGACATAAGGCGCGCATGATATTATTTTCGCCCCCCGAAGTCAAAGCAATCCACGCAACTATCTGGATTTTCTCTTTTTTTCTGATTTTGCTGCGAAAATGCAGTCATTTTCGCCTAACTTCCGATGACTTGCAGACAACTGGTTCTCGCATCCACTTCTCCATTCCGTCGCGAGTTGCTTTCGCGCCTCGGAATCCCCTTCGAAACTGCCAACCCGCAGACGGACGAATCACCGCTTCCCGGTGAAACCCCAGAAGCGACCGCACTGAGACTTTCTGAGGCAAAGGCTCGCGCCGTGGCACATATTTACCCGGACGCGCTGATCATCGGAAGCGATCAGGTTGCCGTACTGGACGGACAGATCTTCGGAAAACCCGGGACACATGAGAAAGCCGTTGGCCAATTGAAGGCCATGCGGGGAAAAACAGTCGATTTTTTTACCGGTCTCTGTCTGCTTGATAGCAAAACAGGTGAAGCGCACGTGCGAGGCATCCCGACGCTGGTAACGTTCCGCAACCTGACAGACGACGAGATCGAGAGTTACCTGGTTCGCGAGCGCCCTTACAACTGCGCCGGCAGCGCCAAATCGGAGGGACTGGGGATTGCAGTCATCGCCCGGATGCAGGGGGACGATCCGAATGCCCTGATTGGACTCCCGCTGATCGCCCTCTGCGACATGCTCGGCGAAACCGGCCTGCCCGTGCTGGGCTCGCATCAATGATCCCCGGCAAGTTGTTGCTGATCCCGGTACCGCTGGGCTCTACCCCGGTCGGCACAGTTCTACCGGCATCGGTAATTGAAATCGCTCGCCATCTCACCCACTTCGTTGCCGAAAACGCGAAATCGGCGCGCGCCTTCCTGAAAGCCTTGCCCACGGAAACACCGCTGCAGCAAATCGCCATTCTTGAGCTGAACGAACACACACCGCACAACCGACTCCCGGAATTACTCGCTCCGCTGCTCTCCGGTCACGACGTCGGGCTGATCTCCGAAGCCGGTTGCCCGGCCATCGCTGATCCGGGGGCGGCACTGGTTGCGCTGGCGCACGATGCTGGCATCCCGGTGGTTCCGTTTGTCGGTCCGTCGTCGATCCTGTTGGCGCTGATGGGATCAGGCCTCTCGGGGCAGAATTTTTCATTCCACGGCTATCTTCCAGCCAAGGACGAACCACGCCGGCGAAAGATCCAGGAACTGGAACGGGAGTCG
>QKII01000283.1 GCA_003249625.1 Propionivibrio sp.
TCGTTTGCCGGAAAGATCGCCGCTGCAATGGAATGCGCCACGGATGTTGCTTTCCCTTTCCCTCCATGGCAGCGCGGCCTGCGTTGGGGTGTGTCGGATCCGCCGGCAGATCCGGGTATCGATCGGCAGGCGCAGTTCCCTGGCCACCGGGCGGGCGAGTTCCTGCGCCTGGTTGAAACCACGCTCTTTCAGTCGCCTGGGGTGTAGCGGCAGCGGAATGATCAGGTCAGCGCGAACGTTGCGGGCGCATTCAGCGAGGTGTCTGCCGAAATACGGCGCTAGCGCCAGCCGGTGCGCGTACTTGAACGCCTGGATCAACTTGTCTGCCGGAAATCCGTAATTGAGCAGGGCAAGCGTCCTGTCGTAGTGTGGCGGCTGCGACAGACAGCGTCCGCATGTTTCCGCGCCGGGCGTCGGCAGTGCGCAACTCGGGCAGCGTTCGGCTGTCAAAAACGGCAAATCGTCCCGGCAGGACGGGCAGAGAATTTCCTTACCGCTCGCCTGTCCGCAAAGCAGGCAGTCCTGCGCCAGCAGGCCGTCAAGGGCGGCACGGACGAGGTTTCCTGGGCCGGCAGGACGGCGCTTGTTTTGCGTTAGAATGCCCATTTTTTAATCAGCGCGGGGTGGCGGCATCGGCCGGCTCCAGCGCGTTTTGTTCCTGGTGGTTCTTCATGAATACAGTCCCTTCCGCAGCATCCCTGGCTCCCGCAGCGAATGTTCCGGCGAGCAAATGGACCGTCTCGCAGGTCGAGGCACTTTACCAGATGCCGCTGATGGATCTGCTGTTCCGCGCGCAACAGGTGCATCGCGAGAATTTCGATCCGAACGAAGTGCAGCGGTCGGCGCTGTTGTCGATCAAGACCGGCGGCTGCCCGGAGGATTGCAGTTACTGTTCACAGTCGGCCCGCTACAAGACAGATACCGAGCGTGAAGCGCTGATGCAGGTCGAGGAGGTCGTTGCGGCAGCCAAGGAGGCGAAGGAAAAGGGCGCCACGCGCTTCTGCATGGGCGCCGCCTGGCGCGGGCCGAAGGAGAAGGAACTGGAGGTGGTCACGCAGATGATCCGCGAGGTCAAGGCGCTGGGCATGGAGACCTGCGTCACGCTCGGCATGCTCAAGGACGGCCAGGCGGAGAAGCTCAAGGACGCCGGCCTCGATTACTACAATCACAACGTAGACACCGACGCCGAGTTCTACGACAAGGTGATCACCACGCACAAGCATGCCGACCGCCTTGACACGATTTCCCAGGTGCGCGCTGCCGGGATCAAGGTCTGTTCGGGCGGCATTCTCGGCCTCGGCGAATCGCGCCGCAACCGCGCCGCGATGGTCGCGCAGTTGGCCAACATGAACCCGCCGCCGGAATCCGTGCCGATCAATAACCTCGTCGCCATGCCCGGCACGCCGCTGGCAGAAGAGGAAAAAATCGACTGCTTCGAGTTCGTTCGTACCATTGCCGCGGCGCGCATTACCATGCCGAATAGCCATGTCCGCCTTTCCGCCGGACGCGAGGTGATGTCGCCGGAAATGCAGGCGATGTGCTTCTTTGCAGGGGCCAACTCGATCTTCTATTGCGACAAGCTGCTGACGGCGAGCAACACGGCGGCCAACGTCGATCAGACGTTGTTCGACAAGCTGGGGCTGAGAGCGGTTTGACACCGTTCGTCGATTCGCAACAGGTCAGGCGAAACTTCGCGCGCGCGGCCGCCGGCTATGACGCGGTCGCCGTCCTGCAGCGCGAGATCGCCTCGCGCATGCTGGAACGGCTCGATTACGTGAAAATCCAGCCCGGCCGAGTGCTCGATCTCGGTTGCGGTACCGGTGCCAGCCTGGCGGCGCTCGGCGAGCGCTACCCGCAGGCGGGAATCGCGGGGGTGGATATCTCCGAGTCGATGCTTCGCGTCGGTAACCGGCAGCGTTCGCGTCTGCGCTGGCTGATGCCTTTCCTGCGCGGGCCGAAGAGCGCCGCGCTGCTGGCCGGCGACGCGCAGAATCTGCCGCTGAAAAACGGCTCCACCGGTCTCGTCTGGTCAAACCTGATGCTGCACTGGCTGGTCGATCCGCTGGCCGGGCTGCGCGAAATGCTGCGCGTGCTCGAAGTGGGCGGGCTGCTCATGTTTTCCACTTTCGGCCCGGACACGCTGAAAGAGCTGCGCGCCTGTTTCGACGATGCGTACCCACACACGCTGCGCTTTGTCGACATGCACGACTACGGCGACATGCTTGTCGAGTGCGGCTTCGCCGATCCGGTGATGGACGTCGAGCGGCTGACCGTGACCTATCCGACGCTCGACGCGCTTTTCAGCGAATTGCGGCAAAGCGGCGCCGCTTGCGTGATGCACGAGCGCCGCCGTGGCCTGATGGGGCGCGCCGTCTGGCGGCAGGCATGCGACCGCTACGAGCAATTGCGCATCGATGGGCGCTTGCCGGCATCCTTCGAAATCGTTTATGGCCATGCCTGGAAACCTGAGCCGCGTACGATCGGCGACGGACGCACGGTGATACGTTTCGATCCGAAGCAACGTTCGCGTTAGCCGCGGCGGGCCGCGAGGCCGCGCGGATTTGTTATGATTCGATGGTTTGGCCGTTCGGCCGATTTCGTTTTTTCACGTCCCCCAGGAAATCATCATGTTGCAGAAACTCGCCTCATTTGCCGGCATCAAGGGGCCGGTCGTCACCATCGTCATGGATGGCTACGGACTCCCGAAGACCGACGTCGGCAGCGCCATAGC
>QKII01000416.1 GCA_003249625.1 Propionivibrio sp.
GATTGCACTAGCCGGGCGAATGAAGGAAACGCTTCGAGAATCCGATACATTGGCCCGAATCGGTGGAGATGAATTTGTTGCGGTATTGCAAGGACTATCTGGCGGCTCACTGTCGCAGGTAACTATTGAACGCCTGCTGGAGGCGATCGCTCTGCCCGTTCGGATTGGTAATATCGAGGCCAAGGTATCCGCCAGCGTTGGCATTACGTTCTACCCGCAGGACTCAACCGTCGATGCCGACCAGCTGATACGTCAGGCTGATCAGGCGATGTACCAGGCGAAACTGGCAGGAAAAAATCGCTATTTCGTGTTTGGACCATCAAATGATGGTTCCGCGGTTTGCTGACGCAGGCCATCCGGGGCAACACATTGCGAGCGCACTCCCTGCTGGATCATTAAATTAAAATGCGACTATTGGTCAGCAGTACAGGAAGATAGTCAACGCGGAATTTGGCCGCCAAGCCCGAGATGACCTTGGTCATGCTTTAGGAGGAACCAGCCACCGATTGACTTCGGCACAACCCACGACTATTCTCTTTCAAACTGACATCAGACAATTTTACAATCTGACAATAAAGCCATCCGATGCGACCGATCGCCCGCGTTTCCCAAACCGACCTGGTAGTCAAGGAACTCACCAAGTATTTTCAGACCGACGAAATTCAGGAAGGCGACAAGCTGCCGACCGAAATGGTGCTGTGCGAACGCCTGCACGTCGGCCGTTCGACGGTGCGTGAGGCGGTCAAGGCGTTGCAGGTGATGGGTTACGTGCAGATCGAACCCGGCCGTGGCGCCTTCCTCAAGCGCAAGAACCTGGACACCCCCGTCAATAGCCTGCTCTCATGGCTCGGCAGCCGCAAGACGGAAGTCGCCGACATCATCGATGTACGCATGCAGCTGGAGCCGCTGGCTGCCCGGCTAGCTGTCGAGCGCGGAAGCGACGAGGAGATTGCGGCGATCGACGCCATTCGCGAGGAGTTCGAGGCGGTACTCGCCGCCGGGACTTTCGACACTCCGGCCGGCGAGCGTCTCGGCGAACTGGACGAAAAATTTCACGCCGCCATCGCTGAAGCGGCGCACAACCCGTTGCTGAGTCACCTCAACGCGCTGGTCACCGCTGCGTTCAAGGAATTCCGGGCGACCAGCTTCAAGGTCGAGGCTCATGCCAAGAACGCCGTCTCGCCGCACCGCAAGATCATGGCCGCGCTGCAGAAACGCGACGCAAACGCGGCGCAACGCAGCATGAAGGATCACATGTTCAAAACGCTGGAGGATATTTCGCTGGGCGCAGGTAAATAAACCGTCCCGCCCACGCGGCGGCGATGGTCGTTTCTGATAGTTCAATAACGAGGAGTGTCAAATGAAAAAACTGATTCGTGCCGCCTGTTTTACCGCTGTTGCCTGCCTTGGAAGCTCGCTTGCCAACGCACAGGCATTAACCCTCAAGGCCTACGTGCCGACCAACCCGACGGCGGTGCCGACCAAGGCACTGACGCTGTTTGCCGAGAACGTCAACAAGGCCGCCGGCGGCAAGCTGAACATCCAGGTATTCCATTCCGGCCAGCTCGGCAACGACCGCGAAGCGATCGAATCGACGCGCATGGGCACCATCGACATCATGTTCGCCGGCACCGGCGGCTATTCGAGCTTCTATCCGAAGGCCAAGATCTTCGACCTGCCCTTCCTGTTCACCAACGCCAAGCAGGCATTCGAGGTAGTCAACGGCCCGGTCGGCGAGGAGATCTTCTCCGGGCTCAAGTCGTTCAATCTGGTGTATCTGGCCACCGGCGACAACGGCATGCGCCACATCAGCACCTCGAACAAGGCGATTCATTCGGTAGATGACGTCAAGGGCCTGAAGGTACGCGTACCCGAAATCGACACCTACGTCGCACTGTGGAAGTCGTGGGGGGCCATCGTCACACCGATGCCTATCACCGAACTGTACATGGCATTGAAGACCGGCGTGGTCGACGCGCAGGACAACGCGCCGTATCACACTGTCGCCAGCAAGGTCTATGAGGTGCAAAAGCACTACTCGATGATCAACTACATGTGGATGGGCCTGACCATGGTCGCCAACGACCGCGCCTGGGCCAAGGTGCCGGACGACATGAAAAAGCTGATCAAGGACGAAGCTCGCAAGATGGCCGCGTGGTCGTTCGACGAGATCGAGCGCGACAACGTCAAGGCGATCGAGACGATGAAAGCCAACGGCACGACGTTCGACATGACGCCCGACCGCGCCAGCTTCATGAAGAACATCGACGCCTTCTACGCCAAGTACGAAGGCCAGCCCTGGTACGACAAGGCGCTGGTGCAGAAGCTGACGAAGAAGTAATCCACCAATACCTCCGTCATTCCGGCAGCAGCCGGAATCCAGAACGTTGCTCTGGACACCGGCTTTCGCCGGTGTGACGGACTTGTACGCCCTTCGATCTCAAGGACTAACCGCATGCCTTGCCTGCTCCACCTGAAACGCGGCATCTCTGCTGCCGTCCGCGCAATTCTGGTGATCGCCCTCGCCTTCATGTGCCTGTCGATCGCCGCTTCGGTCTTCATCCGCAACTTCTTCGGTCATTCGTTCGACACCATCATCGACATCAACCGCATCTTCTTCGTATGGATTACCTTCCTCGGACTGGTGTTCATCAATGGAGAGGAAAAGCTGATCCGCTTCGAACTGCTGGAAAACAGGTTGCCGAAAGTCGCCCGTGCCGTGCTGCAC
>QKII01000206.1 GCA_003249625.1 Propionivibrio sp.
ACGGCTTCGATACGCGCGACCACGTGCTCTACGACTTCGACGGACACGCCAGCCACATGGCACATGGTGCCTTGCTCGAAACCCTGCGGCTCGCCGCGACACGTTACGGACTCAAAGCCGAGTGGACGCTGCGCGACGGATGCGGAGACACCGCGCCAATCTACGATGTAACGCTAAACCCCGGCGACATTCCCGAAGACCCTCTGGTTCAATTCATCGAATCGCGCTGCGTACAACGACGGGCAATGCGCACAACGCCGCTGACCGAAGAGCAGAAACAGGCCCTGAGGGATGCCGTGGGTGACAGATTTACCCTTCAGTTTTTCGAATCGTTCAAAGACCGTCTGGCCATTGCGCGGCTACTCTGGCTCAACGCCAAGATCAGGCTGACATGCCCGGAAGCCTACCCGGTGCATAGGGACATCATCGAATGGGGCGCGCGTTACAGCGCCGACCGAATTCCGGAACAGGCAGTCGGCGTCGATCCGCTCACGGCAAGGCTCATGCGCTGGGTGATGCAAAGCTGGGAACGGGTTGAGTTCTTCAACAAATATCTGGGGGGGACGATCGTTCCACGGGTACAACTGGATTTTTTCCCAGCGCTGGCTTGCTCAACCTCATCTCGACTATGTTCACGCCGGCATGGCCTTGCAACGTTTGTGGCTAACATCAACCTCACTTTCCCTCCATCTACAACCCGAGATGACTCCTGTCATTTTTCGATGGTATGCGAGAATTGGAAAAGCACTCTCTTCTCTCAGCAAGATCAACCAACAGTCTGCTGCACTGGCCGAGAGATTCGAGAAAATTGCCAAAGCAACTCAACGCGACAATTTTATTTTCTTGTGTCGTATCGGCTACGCCCGCAAGCCACTGTCCCGGTCTATGCGGAAGCCTCTCAGTGCGCTACGGATCGACAACTAACGCACCTTCCCGTACAAGCCATCCAAGTGTCGATTTTTTTTACAGACAAACCCACCGCTGACAAAGAACCAATTCAAATAAAACAGAATTACCTTTAAAATTCCTGCAGTTACAAACAACAAAACAAATCCGGCACGAGGGTTGCTTAGATATAATCGAGGCGATGGCGCCTTGACACTATGGAGGTAACCCCATGAACTCGTTTAAAAATCTTTTCGTAAGTTTGGCAGTAGTTTCTGCTCTAGGTGCAGCGGCGCCAGCTAACGCAACCCTCACAAATTGGTATTTGGACACTGACGGCGTAGGCGGGAATGCAGCTGTTTTAGTCGAGGATTATGTCGACCTGACCGGCGTTGCATACGCGCACAATACATTTACGTCCGCGACTGAATTTACATTCAATGAGTCAGGCATCTTTGAAACGCCAACGGCTGATGGTCCGGTTTTAGCCGGGGGAACAAGCCTGAGTCCGGTACTCACGGCCTTGTTTACAGGAAGCGGATCAGGTACGACAGGTGGACTGCTTAGCTTCTCAGACGGTCTGCTGACAATCATGCAAGGAGCAACAACTGTTGGGACGTTCGAACTTGTGTCCGGAAGCGCTAATTTAGCTGCTGGCACGGTCCTTCCTAACGGAGCCATTTCGTTGATCTTCCAGGCAACGTCACTGACGGCAGGCTATTTCTTCGATTCGTCAATGACCGACCTAAGCACCATTCTCGGATCCAACCCGCTGGTCTTCGGGTTTGCGACAACCAACGTAATCCCGCTTTCCGGAAATGTTGGCACGCCGTTGCAGGATTTGTACAACGCTACTTTTGATCCGGACCAACTCGGTACCATCACCCCAAATAACGTTACAGACCTGCACCTCTCCAATAATGGTCAGTTCCGACTCCAGGTGCCAGAACCGGCGTCTCTTGCGCTAATCGGTATCGGTCTTCTTGGCATTGGATCAATCCGCCGCCGCAAAAGCAGTTGATATGTAAAGGACTAGCCTCACGAAGAAAAAATGCCGCTTAATACTAAGCGGCATTTTTTTTGTAGCAGCAATTGGACAAGCGTGCGCTGCTCTGTAGTAATCGGCGGTTACGAAGTGCTTGGTTCTGTACGATATGCAACAACGTCAGTGTTGCTTTAACCGCCATAGAAAAACGAACGACGTGAAATGCCGAACATCACAAACACGAGGCGGGAACCATCTCAACTATCAGAAACTATACCTAACCTCCGAATAAACCCGATCCTGCCCATCGTAACGCCCGAATAGCCCAAGCGGCGGCCCCTTGAAGATATCGGCACCAACCGCCAGACGCCAATTTCTCTCGAAGTTCCACAGCACTTTGGGCCGGAACAGCCAGTCCGTACGGTTCAGGCTGGTAATCCATAGCGCTTGCGCCTCGACTTTGTCGCCGAATTTCCGGTTGAGCAATAAAGACAGCCCATTCTCGTACTCATCGGCAATCAAGTCGGAATCGTAGGAAAAGTACTTCCGCTGGAACACCTGGAAGTTGAATCGTGTATCAGCAGGAAGGGTGAAGTCCAGTCCGAGCGCCCAATCCAGTGTGTTCTGGCGTACCACGCCGTTACTGTCCATCGCATCCAGAACGGAGAACTGGCGACCGCGGGTGTAGACCATCTCGCCTTTCAGGACGACATCGCCGAGATCCTTCGCCACCGTGCCACCGTACTGTTGAATGCGATCATGCTTCGCCTGATAGATATAGGTGCCGGGAACACTGGTCGCATCACGATAAAAGGTTGGCGAGACATCCATGCTGCTGTATGCAAAGCCTGAAATATCCCATCCGTTGGTTAGCGTGGAAAGGCGAATCCCGTAGTTGGAATTGCCAAGAGTTCGTGAGGGTCGATCCTCGTTCCTGTAAACGACATTCACGCCTGGCAGCTGGATCTGATAGGGATAGAACTCCGCACCCGGCTTGCCGATCTCGTCATAACTGGCAACCGGAATCCAGAGTAGTTCCGCGTGAAAATTGTCATTAAAGTACTCAGCACGCGCAGCCCATTGAGTGATACGCATCATGTCGAATTCGGGCAGAATGAATTCGCGCATGTCGCGTGCTGAAACGACATCTGCAAAGAACAGCCCGACCATTTCCCCCCAAACCACGTGCTGCTTGCCAAGGCGAAAATCCCAGTCGCCGGCGCTGACGTCGAGATAGTTCTCACGCAAATTGATGTTGAACCGTTGATCGTGCGCAACGCTGCTCGAG
>QKII01000467.1 GCA_003249625.1 Propionivibrio sp.
GCCGGCGCGGCGGTCGATGCCCGGCGTGATGCGCGCATCCTGCGCCGGCTCTCCGCCGGACCCGATCACCCGGTCGCGCTGCATTTTCCGGAAGGTGAATATCTCAAGGGGCTGCTGGTCCAGGCCGACTGAAACCGCATCGATTGGCCTTAAAATGACTGCCCCTGTACGTCTGAACACCACCCTGCTGCGCCTGATCGGCGTGCAGATCTGCATGAACGGCTGTATGGCCGGAATTCGCATGGCGGCGCCATTGCTGGCGCTGCGGGCGGGCTACAGCGCGGCGACGGTCGGCATCCTGCTCGCACTGTTCGCCTTCGTGCAGTTGTTCCTGGCAATTCCGGCCGGGCGTTACGCTGACCGCAATACGCTCAAACGTCCCGTCGGTTTTTGTACCGTGGCTGCGGTTCTCGGTGCGGTGCTGGTGGCAGTGTGGCCGATTTTTCCGGTGCTTTGTGTCGCAGCCTTGCTCACCGGCGCCGCGACCGGGGCAGCTGTGATTACCCTTCAGCGACATGCCGGACGGCTTGCCGATGATCCGACGCAGATCAAACAGGTGTTCAGTTGGCTGGCAATCGCCCCATCGATTGCCAATTTCGTCGGGCCGTTCGTCGCCGGGCTGGTGATCGACCACGCGGGATTTCGCGCCAGCTTCCTGACAATGGCAGTGCTGGCGCTGTGTTCATGGTGGCTGGTCCGTTCCACCGGCGATACCCCTTTGCAGGAGCCGCATAAGACGACGGGTAGTTCCCGCTCCTGGGATCTGCTCGCCGAGCCGAGGATGCGCCTTCTGCTGCTCATCAACTGGATTCTCACCTCCTGCTGGGACGTGCACACCTTCGTCTTGCCCATTCTCGGGCACGAACGCGGTCTAAGTGCGTCGGCGATCGGCGCCATCCTCGGAACCTTCGCTGTCGCCGCCACTGTTGTACGGTTGATCATGCCGATGATCGCCTCGCGCCTGCAAGAGTGGGCGGTGATCGCCGGAGCGATGTTGGCAGCGGCGGTGCTTTACGCCGTCTATCCGCTGCTGCAGTCGCCGTGGGCCATGTTCTTCTGCTCGGTGCTGCTTGGGTTGTCGCTTGGCTCGGTGCAGCCGATGATCATGAGCGCACTGCATTTGATCACGCCGCCTCACCGGCAAGGAGAGGCGCTTGGGTTGCGCCTGATGTCGATCAATGTTTCGAGCATCCTGATGCCGATGGTGTTCGGTACCGTGGGTTCAGCAATCGGCGTGGCCAGTGTTTTCTGGGCCGTGAGCGCGGGTGTGCTTGGCTGCACGCCCGCGGCGTGGAAGCTCAAATTCTGGTCGCGTGATGAATGAAAAGAGCTCAATCGGCAGTGCGAAAATTTCACATATAAAAACGCCTTTTCGTATGGCGAAAAATAAACAATTCAGCTAGAATGCCGCGCGTTCGATAGCCCGTTTCTACGGCTGCCCCCACAGCCGTCGGGTAAGTGCTTGATATGTATCTGAATTTTGTGGTTTGTGCGCGCTTGCGCGGGCCTTTCAGGTACGGCATGCACTGCTTTTTGTTTTTAACGATGGCACTCAGCCCGTCGTCGCGGACGTATCGCGGACGGGCGCAATGACGCCCCTACAGGAATTCCGATGTATCTCGAAACCGTTGATAAGTTTGCGGAAGCCGCAGCCAAAAAGGTCAGCTATCAGAAAAAATCGCCGGGAGGCTTTTTTGTTGGCGCGATGATGGCCGGCGCCTATGTCGGGTTGTCTATCATCCTGATCTTTACGCTCGGCAACGACGTCGATCCGTCGATCCGCAAACTGGTCATGGGCGCCTGTTTCGGGATCTCTCTGACTCTGGTCATCTTCGCAGGTTCCGAACTTTTTACCGGTTATACGATGTACATGGCGCTCGGCTGGCTGCGCGGGCGTACGTCACTGCCCGATTCGATCCGGATGTGCGCGATCGTCTGGCTGGGTAATCTTGCCGGCGCATTGCTGGTTACCTCGCTGTTCGTCGTGTCGGGCGGAGGAAATCTGGTCGACGGGACGGTGTTGTACGAAATTGTCGGGCACAAGATGCATGGTTCCGCGCTACAGATCTTCACCAAGGGCATGCTCTGTAACTGGCTGGTTTGCCTGTCCATCTGGATGGCGGCCCGGACGACCAACGATGCGGCCAAGTGCATCCTGATTTTCTGGTGTCTGCTCGGCTTCATCGCCAGCGGCTACGAACACAGCGTAGCCAACATGACCGGGCTGACGCTCGGCGTGATTGGCGGCGGCGACCCGACTGTCAATATGGCGGGCTGGATCCACAATATTTTCTGGGCCACTCTGGGCAATACTGCCGCCGGGGTGCTGCTGATGGGCACCGCGTACTGGTACGCCTCGCGCCCGTCGATGGCTGAAGAGTCCGCTGCAGAACAGAATGAACCGGCCGTCGCTGCGGCGACGAATGCCGGAAGCAAATGAATCCAAAAATAGAGAAACTTTGAACGTCCACATCGTGTGGTGAGGTTTTCTGCTAAGGAGAAAGCAAGTCATGGCGAGAAGTACGAAGTCTGCAGCAAAGGTAAAGGTCGTTCCCGATTCGGATAATGTACAGGCGCCCGAAGTCGCGCCGGTGCGTGAGAACGCATGGGAAGGTTTCGAAGCGGGAACCTGGACGAAGGAAATCAACGTCCGTGACTTCATCCACCGCAACTACACCCCCTTCCTCGGCGACGATACCTTCCTCGCCCCGGC
>QKII01000008.1 GCA_003249625.1 Propionivibrio sp.
CAGCAACCCGGCCGGCCGTTGGGGCAAGCCGGACGAACTCGCCGGCACGGCGGTCTACCTGGCTTCCGATGCGTCGAATTACGTCAATGGCCAGATCATCTACGTTGATGGCGGCTGGCTGTCCGTCCTTTAACTAAAAATTTCTTCAGGAGCAAACCATGGAAGCAAAAGCCTGTGTCCTTCATTCTGAAAAGGACTTGCGGATCGAAAACGTGCCGGTTGCCGAGATGGGCGAGGATCAGGTGCTGGTAAAGATCGGTGCCGGAGGCATCTGCGGCTCGGACCTGCACTACTATCTCCACGGCGGTTTCGGCGTCGTGCGCGTCAAGGAGCCGATCGTTCTCGGGCATGAAGTGGCCGGGACCGTCGAAGCGGTCGGCGCCAAGGTCACCAAGGTCAAGCCCGGTGATCGTATCGCGCTGAATCCGAGTCGCCCTTGCGGCAAGTGCAAGTTCTGCCAAGCAGGGGAGCAACAGCATTGCCTCGACATGTGGTTCTACGGTAGCGCGATGCGCATTCCGCACAGCCAGGGCGCGTTCCGTGAGCGTATCGTCGTCGGCGAATTCCAGTGCGAACCGGTCGGCGACACGGTGTCGCTTGGCGAGGCGGCCTGCTGCGAACCGCTGTCCGTTGCTCTGCACGCCGTTCAGCAGGCCGGATCGTTGACCGGCAAGCGTGTTCTCGTCACCGGCTCCGGGCCGATCGGCGCGCTGGTCGTGGCGGCTGCGCGCTATGCGGGTGCGCTCGAAGTTGTCGCCACCGACCTGCACGACGCGGCGCTGAAGAAAGCGACGGAGATGGGGGCGACGCGCACGGTCAACGTGTCGCAGGCGCCGGGACTGGCGGCGGAGGAATTTACCGCGGACAAGGGCTACTTCGACGTTGCCATCGAATGCACCGGCGTTGGCCCGGTAATCAAGGATGTCCTGCCGGTGCTGCGTCCGCGAGGCACGCTGATTCAAGTCGGCGTCACCGGTGAGGTGGCGATTCCGATCAACGCCATCGTCGGCAAGGAGATTCGGATCCACGGTGCGTTCCGTTTCCATCAGGAATACGCGCTGGCCGCCCGATTGATCAAGGAAGGACGGATCAACGTCAAGCCGATCATCACCGCCACGTTGCCGATCGACCGTGCCACCGAAGCGTTTGACATGGCATCGGACCGCAAGGCGCACATGAAAGTCCAGCTGACGTTCTGATCGTCGAAAAGGAACTCCATTGACCACTCTGATTACCGACGTCAAGGTCATCCTCACCGCGCCGGAAGGCATCAACCTGGTGGTGGTGAAGGTGGAAACCAACCAGCCCGGACTGTACGGCCTCGGGTGCGCGACATTTGCCTACCGCCATGTCGCAGTCAAATGCCTGATCGAGGAATATCTCACGCCGTTGTTGGTCGGCCGCGATGCCGAAGCCATCGAGGAAATCTGGCAGCTGATGCACCAGAACGCCTACTGGCGCAATGGCCCGATTGAGAACAACGCCATTTCCGGCATCGACATGGCGCTGTGGGATATCAAGGGCAAGCTTGCCAACATGCCGTTGTACCAGCTGTTCGGCGGCAAGGTGCGAGCTGGTGTGCCGATCTACCGCCACGCCGACGGCAAGGATCTGGATGAGTTGTGCGCGAACATCGAAAAATATCGCGCGCAGGGCATTACCCACATCCGCTGCCAGAGCGGCGGCTACGGCGGCGGAGGCTACGGCGAGGCGCCGGCGACGGCGCCGGCCGGATCGCTCGACGGCATCTATCTCGATAGCCGCAAGTACATGCGCGATACGCTCAAGCTGTTCGAAGGCATCCGCAGTCGCATCGGCTGGGATGTGCAGCTCTGCCACGATGTGCATGAGCGCCTGAAACCGATCGAGGCGATCAAGTTTGCACAGGAAATGGAGCAGTTCGAGCTGTTCTTCCTCGAAGACGCGATTCCGCTGGAGGAGGGCGAGTGGCTGAAGGAACTGCGCGCCAAGACGAGCATTCCGCTGGCCCAGGGGGAGCTGTTCAACCACCCCTACGAGTGGAAGAAAATCATTGCCGAGCATCTTATCGACTACATCCGTGTGCACCTGAGCCAGGTCGGTGGCATCACGCCGGGGCGCAAGTTGCAGCTCTTCGCGGAGCAGTACGGCGTGCGCACCGCCTGGCACGGTCCGGGCGACATGTCGCCGATGGCGCATGCGGCGAACATCCACATCGATCTCGCCGCGCGCAATTTCGGCGTGCAGGAGTGGTCCGGCACCGAGCCGCCCAATTTCGTTCTCCACGAACTGAAGGGCCCGCGCGAGGCGCTGCTCGACGTGTTCCCCGGCTTGCCGGAGTTCCGCAACGGCTATGTCTACGCCAACGACAAGCCGGGGTTGGGCGTGGATATCGACGAAACGGAAGCCGCGAAGTACCCGTGCGAGAAAACCGTCACTACCTGGACGCAGACGCGGCTGGTGGATGGCACGTTGCAGACACCCTGAGTTTTTTTGCTGCTATTTCAACAAGGAGGATCACACATGAAAACAACATTCAAACGTCTCATTATGGCCGTCGCATTGGGTGCCATGGCATCCGGCACCGCCCTTGCTGCGATCAGCGGCAAGGTAGGTCACGCGATGCCGGAATCGCACCCGCAGGCGGCGGCGATGAACAAGTTTGTTGAACTGGTGGGCAAATACACCAACAACAACGTGCAACTGAAGGCATTCCACGGCATTCCACAGTGCGGTGCTGGGCAGCGACGAAAAGCAGCTGCAAGGCGTCCAGGCCGGTACGCAAGAGTTCTACATCGGCACGCTCGCGCCGCTGTCCACCCGCATCAAGGAAGTCCAGGTCTGGGACCTTCCCTTCATGTTCGAGAACACCAAGGAAGTGTACGCCCTGCTGGACGGCGAATCCTCCAAGAAGATCTTCCAGAAGCTTGACGGCACCGGGCTGCACGGCCTGATGTGGACCGGCATGGGCTTCCGGAACCTTTCCAACAGCAAGCGCCCGGTCACCAAACTGGACGACATCAGCGGCCTCAAGATCCGCGTCATGGCCAACCCCGTCGCCCTCGACACCTGGAAGACCATTGGCGCCAACGCCGTCCCGATGGCCTTCGCCGAAGTGTTCACCGCGCTTGAGATCAAGGCCATTGACGGCCAGGAAAACCCCCTCCAGCACATGTGGTCGAACAAGATGCAGGAAGTCCAGAAGTTCATCTCCCTGACCAACCACGTTTACACCCCGGTGGCGCTGGTTGTCTCCGAGAAGTTCTGGAAAGGGCTCTCCGACGCCGACAAGGCCGGCATCCAGAAAGCCGCCGACGAAGTCAAGCTCCTGCAGCGCCAACTGCTCGACGACGGCGACAAGGACGTGATCAAGAAATTCGGCGAAGCCGGCGTCAAGGTTGACGAAGTTCCGTC
>QKII01000232.1 GCA_003249625.1 Propionivibrio sp.
CGAAGGCAAGGGTCCGCAAGCGGCAGTCGAGTATGGTGCGGCGCACGGTGCCTTGGCGATGACCACGCCGGGCGACACCTCGATGGTGCGCGTCGAGGAAGTCGAAGCCGCCATGAAGGGCAAGGGCGCTCGCGTCATCCGGTAAACGGTTCAACGTCCTGCGACAAGAAAACGGCCTCACTGCGAGGCCGTTTTCATATTCTGGCGTTGGATTTATCGGCCGACGCTTCTCGGTGGCGCTGTGGTTTCTCTCTTCCGAAGGACAGCCTCGGACACCATGCTGCAGATCGGCAGGTTGATATCCTTCATCCGATTGGCCAGCAGAGTGCCGGCATGTCTCCCGATCTGGCGGGCCTCGATTGACATGGTGGTCAGGGGAGGGCGCCAGTTGGCCGCGTATTCGATGTCATCGAAGCCGATCAGTGAAATGTCCTGCCCGGGCGTCAGTCCCTGTTCGTAAATGCCGAGCGTTGCGCCGAAAGCAATGATGTCGTTGTAGCAAACGAGCGCAGTAGGTCGCTCGGGGCCGGAGATCAACGTTTTTGTGGCTTCGGCGGCAGAGGCGAAGCTATGCCTGCACGTGACGACTGGCATTGGTTCTGCGGCGAGGCCGCGGTTGCGGATAGCGTCGCAAAAGCCCTGGTAACGCACTTGATTGACCGAAAGGGACGTTGCGCTCCCGATGAAGCCGATCTGCCGATGACCGAGGTCGAGGAGGTGCTCGGTGGCCCGGCGGGTGCCAAGCCGGTTGTTGATTCCCGCATAGTCGAACGGGGCATCCTCGATCATGCGTAGCGCCTGAATGACTGGGATGCCAATGCGCGAATAAGGAGCAAAGGTGTCGGCGGGTGTCTCGCCGACCATGCTGATGATCAGTCCGTCGATGCGCATTTCCAACATCCGCTTCAGCAAATGTGCTTGGCGGTCCATCGATTCGTTGGTGTCGGCAATGAATACGGTTTTTCCGAGCGGAGTAAGAACGTCCTCGACCCCTGAGAGCAATTCGGAATAGATCGGGTTGGCGATGTCGGGAATGATCAAACCTACGGTGTTGGTCAAAGACGAGCGCAGATTTGCGGCGCTGCGGTTGTAGACATAACCAACTTCGACCATCGCCTTTTCGACTTTCAGGCGTGTTTTTTCGGCGACGAGCGGGCTGCCTCGGCAGACTAGCGAGACGGTGGCGCGTGAGACACCGGCGACACGGGCGACATCCAGCAGAGTGGTCACGATTTGTCCCGTCCAAATGAGATGGCTTGCATGCCAGTACGAATGGGTAAGATTCCCCGCTCTTGTGAATAGCAAATTATCATACTGATTATTTAGGCGAATTCTAATTTTTACCCGCTCCGGATTATACGCTGGAGCAATGGCGTGTGCCTTCATGCAATCCGAATTTGATTATAAAGATTGTTGCGCAAAGGAAATAGATCGATCTAAAATTGTATCGATCTAATACTTGCTGTTTCACCCATTAACCCATCGATTCGTGGAGTGTTTCAAATGAGCAACGCGCAGAGTTCGTCCGCCGGCCAAGGCAGAAAAATCGTAGTTGGGATTACCGAGCCGGGTTATGCCGATCACAGTGTTGAGGCGGAGATTCTGAAGCCGCTGGGCGCTGAGGTGCGCGTACTGCGTTGGGGTGGAGATCGTGCGAAGTTGCTGGAAATGCTCGATGGTCTCGATATCGTGATGGTGCGTGATATCCCCGTGCTTGATGCCGAGGCGATTGGCCGCCTGCGCGAGGGCGGTGGCATCGTCCGCTACGGTGTCGGTGTCGACACCATCGATCTTGAAGCGGCCAAGCGGCGCGGCATCAAGGTGGCCAACATTCCCGACTACGGGGCTGACATCGAAGTGGCCGACCATGCGGCTGCACTGACGCTCTCGTTGGTGCGCCGTGTCGTTACCCGCGACGCGCAGGTCAAGGGCGGTCAATGGAATATCGCTCAGCAAGAACCGATGTACCGCATTGCCGACGCTACGCTCGGTCTGTGCGGCTTCGGCAAGATTGCCCGCTCGTATCTCCAGCGCATGCGCGGCTTCGGCATCAGCAACGTGCTGGTATTTGATCCGTACATTACAGACGAGTTCGCCGCACAGCACGGCGTCAAGCGCGCGACCTTCGAAGACATCTGCCGCCAGGCGCAGATCATCTCCCTGCACGCACCCGCGACCCCGGAGACAAGGAATATCGTCAATGCCAAGACGCTGGCGCTGATGAACGAACGGACATGCATCGTCAATACGTCGCGCGGCGCGTTGGTTGACACCTCCGCGCTGGCCGAAGTGCTCAAGGCGCGCAAGATTTTCGGTGCTGCGCTGGACGTGCTCGACAAGGAACCAATCGCCGCTGATTGTCCGCTGAAGGGATTCGATAACGTGATCCTTACCGACCACACCGGCTGGTATTCCGAAGCAAGCGTGCGCTCGATTCAGGAGAAGGCAGGGCAGGCCGCCGTCGAAATGCTGACGACCGGCATTCCGACCAATTGGGTCAATAAGTGGTAAGCCAAGGAGAACAATCCATGCAAAGCATTCAATACTGCGGGACGAAAGAGGTAGTTGTTGGTGAGAAAGTGGTGCCGGAAGTGGGGCCGGGGGAAGTTCTGATCAAGGTGGCGTACGCGGGTGTGTGCGGTTCCGACATGATCATCTACCAGGGTGTGCACCCTCGGGCGAAGGC
>QKII01000348.1 GCA_003249625.1 Propionivibrio sp.
ATAGATGGAAGATAGGATACTGTGATGGTTCCCTTCGTCTTGGAGCTCCCTTGCCAGAAGCGCCCCGCGTTATGCGCCACCGGAACGACAGGCAGATTGAGCTTACGATAGAGCGCTAAAAGGCCGGGTTGAAACTTTCGTTGTTCATCGACTCCGATCCGAGTGCCCTCCGGAAAGATCAGGACAGACCGGCCCAGCGAGACCTCACGCCGTGCCTGCGAGATCATTGCGGCAAGCGCCCGTCCACCCGCGTTGCGATCAATCAGGATCATCGGCGCATTTCGCAGATACCAGCCGAATACCGGAATTCGGCCAAGCTCGTGCTTTGCGATGATGCACACCTCGGGGAGCAGGCGATTGACCGCCAACGTTTCCCAGGTCGACTGATGGTTACAGACGTAGATACACGGGCTTTGCAGATGCTTGTTTTCGATCCCCTCTTCCCGCAGGCGAAGTCTGATTATCCCGCGAGACAGGCCAAGCACGCCATCCGTCCAAAGTCGAATGGCGGCGCGGGTAAGAGCGGGGCGTCGAAGCAGGATGAGCCCTGGGATTAACGGACTTTGGAGCATTGTCCAAATGCCGAAAAGCACGTCGAAAAGTCTCGATCTTACGAGCAGCACTCTGGCCTCGTGGAAAAGCAAGCTTGCCTAGCTTGGATTTTTCTTAGACCGGATCTGGCATGATCCGGCTTAGTCTCAGGCGGCAATCGGGCGCCGCGGTTGGATTTGCGCCACGAAGCCGGCAGTTCGCGCAGCGGACAAGAAAGCCTTTCGCGCGTCATCAACCGGAAGCATGCACTCCATCGCAGCCTCGAGCTTGCCGAGAGCACGCTGGCGGGCATCGTCGGAGATGGGCCATTTCCTGCGCAGCCAATAGCGCGCCTGCTCGATAGTGGTGAATTTCTGCACATCGCCCTCGGGCGATACGACGAAGGTCATGGGATTGCCCCAATGGATCTCAATCAAAGTAGTCTTTCTTTCAGGGAAGTCGGTCAGCGCCTCTCGTCGAGGGAGAGGCGCGACTTGGGATATGGCTGGTTCCGGCAAATGTCCGGCCACGCCTTTTTAGAATTGCGGTGTTGCCGCTTAAGCGAGGGCCAGATTCGTGGCCGACTCTCGACCATCGCGGCTACGCTCGATATCGAAGGTCACGTTTTGACCGTCGTTCAGCGCGCTAATCCCGGCACGTTCGAGCGCAGTTGCATGGACGAAAACGTCCTTGTCTCCGCCCTCGGGGGCAATGAAGCCGAAGCCTTTGGTTTGATTGAACCATTTCACGGTGCCGTTGGCCATCGTGATATTCCTTTCCTGTTTGCTGCCCACATGTTGCGACAGCCTGGCAAAGCTTACGATCGAAGGCTGAGCCGAAAGGAACAGGGTCCGAGATAATGTGATGCAGGTTTCGTATAGGGTATTGACGCCCAAATTACGAACAAATTGCATCCATGTCGGATCACTAAATCGCAACGTGTTGGCGGACAAAGATACTTTTCTCAACGTCGCAGCACGCTTTAGCCTATTCTCTCTCCCAAGGCTCGCGATCGCCCGCGGCGCGCCCATACGTGAGTAAGACTGCGGAAGCCATCTGCAGCAAGGTGAGGGTGAACAGCGGTTTCTATGCGTCGGCTATTCTATCGCCGGTGTTCTTTCTACGAAATCTTGGATCAGGCATTTGGCTCCGATCGCCTCAGATAGCGGCAGATCGAGTTCTGCCAATAGGGCGTGGCCATGAGCATTGCCCAGAGAGGAAGCTGACAGATGACGAGTTCTAACCCTGAAAGCGGGAAGGATAAGGAAGCTCCGGACGCCGCTACCAACAACAAGCGCAATAGCGAAGTCCCGCCGCCTAAAGAACCACGCAAGTCGATCTTCGATACATCCTATGCGCCCGAAGGCGCTGAATTGCGCAAAGCCTGGTCACGTTTCGACCGTAAGAAGCGATGAAGCCGCGCGAGCTCGACTCCGGCCTGCGCCAATATGTGGCCCCGACACCGGAGGTGCGCGATGCAGGCAAATAACATTCGGGTCAAGATTGGCTGCCGCTTCCGGCTCCAACTACCCCAGCCAACGCCAATGATCGCGTTGCTGAACATACACTTCTCTCGTGCAGGCGACCTCGAATTTCCTGACCACATAACGACTTGCCCCCCGGTGCCTCTAAGTGCCTATCGGGATGGCTTCGGAAACTGGTGCACACGCCTCGTCGCGCCGCAAGGCGAATTCAGCATTGGCACCGAAGCCGTGCTCTCGGACAGTGGCCAGCCCGACGCCCGCCCTCCGGATAGCCCACAAACCCCGGTAGAGATTCTGCCCGATGAAACGCTCGTCTATCTGCTGGGCAGTCGATATTGCGAAACCGATGTGCTCTCAGATGTAGCTTGGCGGTTGTTCGAGCACACTCCGCCGGGACGGGCCCGCGTTCAGGCGATCTGCGATTTCGTTCATCGCCACATTCGCTTTGACTACCTCGCTGCGAGGGCGACGCGCAGCGCGGCGCAGGCCTATGCCGAGGCGCAAGGCGTCTGCCGTGATTACGCCCATCTCGCGATCACGTTCTGTCGCTGCATGAACATCCCGGCGCGCTACTGCACGGGCTATCTGGGCGACATTGGAATGCCGCCGCCGTATCCCCCGGGCGATTTCGCCGCTTGGATGGAAGTGTGGCTCGATGGTAGCTGGTGGGT
>QKII01000188.1 GCA_003249625.1 Propionivibrio sp.
TAGCAACACGATCCGGCGCAGCGCGGAGATCTTTCTTGTGCAGGCCGGTTGTCAGGTCATTCTCGCCGAAGATGGATTCGATGCCTTGGCCAAGATTGCGGATCATCAGCCCGACATCATTTTTTGCGACATCATGATGCCGCGACTTGACGGCTACCAGACCTGTTCCCTTATCAAGAAGAATCCACGGTTCCGTGCCACGCCAGTGGTCATGTTGTCTTCCAAGGATGGTTTGTTCGACCGGGCCAGGGGCCGTATGGTCGGTTCCGATCAATATCTGACCAAACCTTTCACAAAGGACAGCCTGCTGCAGTCGGTCGCCACGCTGGCGACCCAGCGAGCCTAGGCTGGTCCGTTGTTTTTTTGAATTGCATTGAAGCAATGAGGGAGTAGATATCATGCCGGTTAAAACAGTTCTCGTTGTTGATGATTCGCCGACCGAGCGCCATGTTCTCGTCGAACTTCTCAGCCGGAACGGCTATCAGGTGATCACCGCCGAGAACGGCGAGGAAGGCATCGAGAAGGCGCGACGGGAATTGCCCGATCTGATTTTGATGGACGTCGTCATGCCGGGGCTGAACGGTTACCAGGCGACCCGGACGCTGACCCGTGATGAGGCGACAAAGCACATTCCGATCATCGTCTGCACATCCAAGGGGCAGGAGACCGACCGGATCTGGGGACTGCGGCAGGGTGCTCTGGACTACATCGTGAAACCGGTCAACGGCGAAGATCTGCTGGCGAAAATCGCCGCGCTTTGACCGGCGAATAACACATGGCCACCAAAGGAAGTCTGCGGGAGTTCCAGGCGCACCTGGCGGCGCGTCTTGCCGGTGTGGCCGGGCGGAGCGCGGCCGGGTTGCTCGGGGTTCAGTCCGGGGCGGAGTACTGGCTGATCAACCTTGCCGATTCCGGTGAGGTGGTCCCATTGCTGCATCTGACGGATGTGCCGCTGACGAAGCCGTGGTTCGTCGGCATGGCGAACATTCGCGGGAATCTTTATTCGGTGACTGATTTCGCTGCCTTTCAAGGCAAGGAAACCACGCCGCAAAACGCGGCTTCCCGGCTGTTGTTGATCGGGACGCGCTATGGGAACAATGCGGCGTTGTTGGTAAACCGCATGCTGGGCTTGCGCAACAAGGATGACCTGACCAGCGCGGTGCCCGATGTGGATGCGCCGGAATGGGCCGCGCAGGCATTTACCGACAAGGAGGGGCGTCGCTGGAAACTCCTGGATGTCAAGGCGTTGCTGGCGGACGAGGCGTTCATGGATATCAGCATCTCGGGCTGATTTCTCGTTGGCTTTGAGTTGTTGTGATTGCTGTCAATAACCTATTACATTGAGCGGTCGAACCGGAGATTTTTTATGCCTTTCAAATTGAGCCTGCCCAAGTTCAAGCGGGGCAGCGAGAGTTCTGGCGATCAGACTGTAACCATTCAGTCTCCGTCGGATGTCCAGGTTTCTCCGGTGAAGGGGCCGGAAACCGTAGGTTTTGGTTTCCTGGCGAAGTATCCGGTAACCCGGCAGCTGCAGATTCTCGGACTTACGTTGGTGTTGCTGATGGTGGTAATCGCGGGCCTGGTTTTCCAGGATAACCGTGCTTCCGCGTACAACACGGCCTACGTTGCAACGGCTGGCGAGTTGCGCATGCTCTCGCAACGTCTCGCCAAGGCGTCCAGTCTTGCATTGCAGGGAGATCCCTTCGCCTTCATGCTCCTTCGAGACTCCCACGGCAAGTTCGCGTTCAACATGGATCGACTGAAAAACGGTGGCGAGTTGTTCGGGCTTACTGTTCCGCCGTCGCCGGAAAGGGTCGGGGCGCAACTCCGCAACCTGGAGACCAACTGGGAGGTGACCGATCGCAACACGACCCAACTGCTCGGGTTGGAAAAGAAGATGGTGATCTTCGGCATGCGCACGTTCTCCATTAGCGAAAACAATGCGCTGTTGCTTGATCTTACCGAGCAGCTGGCTGCACACAAATTGCAGACGGGCGCGAATGTCCGCGAAATCGCGGCGGCCAACCAGTTGGTGATGCTGACTCAACGAATCGCCAAGAACGTTGCGGCGCTGCGGATCGGCGATGCCATCAGCCCTGAAATCGCCTTCCAGCTCGGCAAGGATACCAATACCTTCCGCGAGTTCCTGACGGCTTTCGCCAAAGGCAGCGAAGAACTGCGCATCATGCCGGCCGCCGATGGCGAGACGCGACGCGTCGTCGGTGAGCTGGATGCTGCCTTCAAGGACTATCAGGGTGCGGTCGGTGACATTCTCTCGGGGATGCAGGAACTGGTCTTCGCGAAGCAGGCCGGCGCACGGATCTTCGTCGATAACGAAGCGCTCCTCGACGCGGCGGACTCGCTGGCCAGTGCCTATCAGGCAGGAACCACCGAGCGGACGGTCTATGTGGTGTCGCTGACCGTCTTCATCCTCCTCGCGCTGGCCGTGCTGGCAATGATGGCCAAGGTCTATCTCGATGATACAAGGCGGCAAGCCGCGCAGGCCGAGCAGAGCCGGCAGGATTCAGAGGCGATCAATCGCCAGAACCAGGATGCCATTCTGCGTCTGATGAACGAACTCGGTGACTTGGCGGATGGAGACCTGACGGTCACAGCGACGGTCTCGGAGGATATTACCGGTGCGATCGCGGATTCGATCAACTACACGGTTGAGGAACTGAGGGT
>QKII01000266.1 GCA_003249625.1 Propionivibrio sp.
CGGCGCGTCGAGCACTGGAAATAGTCAAGGCAGTCGCCCTCGCCACGGGCTATTCGCTCGGCGCCGTAGTCACCTGGAGACTGATCCCCGCCACTGCAATGCGCTGCACCCTGCGCCTTTCAGGGAACGTTGGAAAACTGTTGTTCTTCATGGGCCGCCGCGCATGGAACCTGTACTGAACAATCCCTTGATCGGAGAAAACACATGAACGTCGCCGTCGTCGCCATTACCTACAAGCGCCCTGACGGGCTGCGCAAGCTGTTGCGCGAGCTGCTGCGCCAGGATCTTTCGGGCCTGCCAGTCGAGCAGATGAACATCGTCATCGTCGACAACGATCCGCAAGGCAGTGCGGCTCCGGTGGCGGCTCCGGTGCTCGCCGAGTTCGGTGAGTTCTGCGATGGCGGAAAGACCCGCATCACCGGCCTGCACGAAAAACGTCAGGGCATTCCCTTCGCGCGCAATTGCGGCATGAACCACGCCATCGAGGACAACGACTACTTCATCTTCATCGACGATGACGAGTATCCCGGACCGACCTGGCTGCGAGGCCTGCTGACCGTAGCGATCGAAATGTACAGCGACTGCATTCTCGGGGCGGTCACACCAGTCTTCCCGCCGCAAACGCCAGCCTGGATCCAGCGCAGCCGCATCTTCGAGGGCTGGAAACACCCCCATCGCACGCAGATCTTCGAGGCAGCATCGAACAACGTGCTGGTGCGCAGCGCATTCATACAGAAGCACGGAATCACCTTCGACGAGCGCATGCAGGCGAGCGGCGGTTCGGACTACCGCTTCTTTCGCCAATGCGTCGCTGCCGGGATGGTCATCCACTGGTCAGCCGAAGCCGAGGTATTCGAGGACATCCCGCGTTCGCGCACGACGCTGCGCTGGATGATCCAGCGGCAGATCCGCCTGGGCAACACCTTCGCTCTCGACGCGCGGCTATCGCGGCACACCCCGAGCATCCTCAAGCTTTACGGGGTCGGGGTGGCACGTGCCGTGGCGGGCCTGTTCGCATTGCCAAGCCTGCTTCTCTCACGACGCTGGGGAACCAATGCCGCCATCCACCTGTTGCGGGGCATCGGCATCATCACCGGCATTCACGGCTATCGCCATGACGAATACGCCCGCAGCCGCCTTGAACAGGAACGTTCCGCCACATGAATACCGCCATCGCCTCCCCCATGGACGACGTAGCGTCCTTGCGTACGCTGCAGGGCGTCGATTTTCACGCCGTTCCCGCCGAGCGCGCCATCGTCCTGCTCGACACGCACATTCGCCACCGCGTGCCGATCAAGGTCGCATTCGCCAACGCACACACGCTTAACACGGCCACGACCAACCCTCGTTACCGTGAAGTGCTCGGTCGCTTCGCCGTCTTCAACGACGGCGTCGGTGTCGATCTAGCCAGTCAGTTACGTTTCGGCAAACGTTTCCCGGATAACCTGAACGGTACCGACTTCGTCCCGGCCTATCTTGAACACAGCGAACAGGATCTGCGCGTCTTCTTTCTCGGCGCCCGCCCGCACATTGTTCAACAAGCGTTCGAAAAAGCACGCGCACGTTTTCCTCGACACGAGTGGGTCGGCTTTCACGACGGCTATTTCTCCTTCGACGAAGAAGCAGCACTGCTCGCCGAATTGCGCCAGAAACGCATCGACCTGTTGCTCGTGGCCATGGGCAACCCTTTGCAGGAATTGTGGATAGACCGCTGTGCTGCGGCCTCCCGTGCGACCGTCTGCGTCGGTGTTGGCGCGCTGTTCGACTTTCTGAGTGGTGAAGTCGGCCGAGCACCGGGATGGGTCCGCACCCTCCGCCTGGAATGGGCATACCGCCTGCTGCTCGAACCGGGACGTCTCTGGCGGCGTTACCTGGTTGGCAACTTCACTTTCCTCTGGAACGCATGGTGCGACCGGTAATGCAGTTCGCCCTGCCCCGCCTTCCGAAATTCCACATCGCCTGCGCCGTGCTGGCGATCAGTGCCGGTGCGCTGGTTTCCGTTGCACCGTGGTGGCTTGCATTCGGCGCTTTCGCTGGCATCGCCGTTACGCTCGCCATTCTTGCCTCTCCGTTTTTCGGCGTCATGCTGACGCTAGCGCTGGCGGCACAAGCCATCCCTGGCGCACTGGTTCCATCGGTCCCGATGGGGGGCGCGCTGATCCAGGCGCATGAACTGGCGCTGCTCGTCACGCTCGCCTCGGCGGCCATCAATGTACTGCTCGACCGCGCCGACGACCGCCGGCTCGACGGTGGCTTCGTCATTCTCGCCGTCGTCACCTTCACCGCGCTCGGCTTGTCGTTCCTTGCCAGCCACCAAATCATGGGACAGCGCGACTTCCTCTTCCCTGTCCTGCGCAACTTCCTTCCGCTCGCTCTGCTCCCGTTTCTTCCCGGGATTCTCGGCGATGCGCGACGCATCGCCCTGACCGAATACCTGATCATCACGTTCGGAACGCTCATCGCGCTCTTCATAGCGACCCAGTCCTTCACCAGCATCCAGTTACTCGGAGGGCGATTCGAAGACCTCGGACTTGACCAGACCACCGGCGTAACGCGCACCGTCCTCTGGGGACCGGAGCTGCTGATCATCCTGTCGTTGTTGCTGATCGTACGCCGGGGCACGCGTTTTGCGATGTCCCATGTCTGGCCGCTGCCGGTCACGGCCATCCTGCTGCTCGGACTGATGGGGACCTACACCCGCACGTTCTGGATTTCGACCGTGATCTGCATCGGACTACTCACCCTGTTCACCACGGGCCTTCGCGGCTGCCTTCGCCTCGCCGCACTGATCGTCCCTGCCGTCGCCGTCGTTTTGGTCGCCGTGTATGCGGTCAATCCGCGCATCGGCGAAGCGACACTCGACC
>QKII01000356.1 GCA_003249625.1 Propionivibrio sp.
CCCGAGCAATAGTTCGCCACGGGCAGACCGGCAAATCGTGCAACCAGGTTGTATTCAGCCACGGAGAACCGTCGCCCTTCATCGACGCCCTGCGAGTACGCCTTGGCCACGATGTCGCCTGCATTCCCTGCATCCGCGATCGGGTTGTCCGGCCCGTAGGCAACGCCGTCGATAACGAATACCGGTTTGAAGAACGAGGCAGATTCGTTGTCTGTCGTCAGCACCCCGTTAGCGATGATGATCTGCATTCTATTTTCCTTCGGCTACGCGGCCAGGCAACCGCTGCTGTCTATCACCAAGTTATTCAGTGGAATCGACATCCAGCGGCGTCCCGATTCATCATTCCAGATTCTGAATCTGCTCGCGCATCTGCTCGATCAGCAACTTGAGCTCCATCGCCGTCTTCGAGACTTCGGCGACCACTGACTTGGAGCCAAGCGTATTGGCTTCGCGATTGAGTTCCTGCATCAGGAAATCGAGGCGTTTGCCGCACGCGCCACCGGCCGAAAGAACGCGCTCGACCTCATCGAGGTGCGTGGACAGGCGAGCCAGTTCTTCGGCTACGTCGATACGCACGGCGAATACCGCGACCTCCTGGCGAATCCGCTCGTCATCCGCCGAGCCGAGCGCCTCGGCCAGTCGCTGCTTGAGTTTTTCCTGAAAAGTGGCCTGCGCTGCCGGAATGCGCGGCTCGACCTCGCGCACCAGCGTGCGCATGCGCGCCACGCGCTCCATGATTACCGCAGCGAGCTTTTCGCCTTCGCGCGAGCGGCTGGCGGTAAAGTCATTCAGTGCATCCTTCGCCAAGGCCAGTGCCGCCGGGACAAGCGCAGCGCTATCGAGTGACTCGTCACCGAACATGCCGGGCCAGCGCAGCACGTCGCTGACGGTTAAAGGCTGCGCATCAGGCAGTTCGCCGCGCACTTGCGTTTCGAACGCCTTCAGGCGCTGCAGCAGATCGGCGTTCAGCGTCGTTGCCTGAGCTCGCGACGACGACGCGGAAAAGCCCATCCGGCATTCAAGCTTTCCGCGTGCGATACGCGCGCCGAACATCTCGCGCAACGCAGGTTCGGCCACGCGCAGTTCCTCGCAAACGCGGAACTGGATATCGAGATAGCGGGAGTTGACGCTCTTGAGCTCGATCTGCAGTACGCCGCATTCGAGATCGAGGTTTTTGGCGGCATAGCCGGTCATGCTGTAGATCATGGAAGAGTCCCGGGAAACGTGTCGGAGAAACCGGCCGGCTTTACAGCATTTCGCCAAAGCCCGAAAATGACCGGAAAACCCACATCATAGCTTTGATACAGATGGCTCAACAAGCCAACCACGCGCTGCCTTCCGGCTTCCAACTCGACGAGTACCGCATCGAGCACCAACTCTCCCTTGGAGGATTTTCGATCGTCTATCTGGCGACTGACAGCCAGGGACAATATGTCGCCATCAAGGAGTATCTGCCGAACAGCCTGGCTCTCCGTCCCGAGGGAGAAATCACGCCGGACATAAGCGACGAGCACATGCCGGCCTTTCGCTACGGCATGAAGTGTTTCTTCGAGGAGGGACGCGCGCTGGCAAGACTGTCACACCAAAACGTGGTCCGCGTGCTCAACTTCTTCCGCGCCAACAATACCGTCTACATGGTGATGGAATACGAGCACGGACGCACGCTGCAGGAGATCATTCAGAAGAACCGGGCGGTGATCACCGAGAATTTCATGCGCAACGTATTCACCAAGTTGCTCAACGGCCTGCGCGAGGTTCATGCGAACAAGCTGCTGCACCTCGACCTGAAGCCGTCGAACATCTACATGCGCAACGAGACCATTCCGGTACTGATCGACTTCGGTGCGGCGCGGCAGACACTGGCCAGCGACACGCCGATGCTCAAGCCGATGTACACCCCGGGATTTGCTTCGCCAGAGCACTACCGTCAGCGCGATTTGCTCGGCCCGTGGAGCGACATTTACAGCGTCGGTGCATCGATGTACGCCTGCCTCGCCGCGTCGGCGCCGCAGGCAGCGGACAGCCGCAATGAAAAGGACAAGCTCGTGCCGGCCATGGTGCGCTGGGAGGGACAGTTCTCCGACCAGTTGCTGGAAACCATCGACTGGTGCCTGTGCCTGAATCATCTCTATCGACCGCAGAGCGCGTTTGCCCTGCAGAAGGCGCTGACCGAGCCGGTTGCCGCGCCCAAACCCGTGGCGCAAGCAGCCAGCAGCAAAAAGACCTGGCTCGATCACGTCGTCGGAAAATTAAAAGGAAAGGCGGAACCGGAGTGAAATTCACCATTTATCAGGAATCCCGGCAGGGCAAGCGAAAAAACAACGAGGACCGACTGGCCCACTGTTATTCGCGCGACGCGCTGATGATGGTCATTGCCGACGGCATGGGCGGACACTATTACGGTGAGATCGCCGCACAGATCGCCGTGCAGTCGGTGACAGAGGCTTTTCAGCGCGAGGCCAACCCGAAAATCGACGAGCCGTTCACGTTCATCAACCGGGCAATGCTCAACGCGCACCATGCGATCATGGATTTCACCGAGGCCCACCGGCTGGACGATTCGCCACGCACCACCTGCGTCGTCTGCATCATCCAGGACAACATCGCCCACTGGGCGCACGCCGGCGACTCGCGCCTGTATGTATTCCGCGACGGGACCACGCTGACGCGCACCCGCGATCACTCGCGCGTGCAATTGCTGATCGATCAGGGACTCATCAGCGAGGCTCAGGCGGCTTTTCACCCTGACCGCAACAAAGTTTACAGCTGCCTCGGCGGCCGTCAGGACCCGGAGATCGAACTCTCACGCAAAACGCCGCTCGAGGCAGGCGACGTCATCGCTCTGTGCACTGACGGTCTGTGGGGGCTGTTCCCCGACGACGCGCTCGGTTCCGCGCTGGCCACACCGAATCTGATGAAGGCTGTCCCCGATCTGATGGATCTCGCCGACGACCGCGGCGGCCAGAATGCCGACAACCTGTCGGTCATTGCCGTACGCTGGGAAGACACCTACGTCCAGCCGGAGTCCGGTCAATCCACGGCGGTCCACACCCAGACCATGCCGCTCGGCGCGCTCACCACCCGCCTCGACGAGTTCGGCCGCAATCCGAAGTACAAGACCGAACTCACCGACGACGAGATCGAACGCGCCATCAACGAAATCCGATCCACCATCCAGAAATACTCGAAATAGGAAGCCCATGCGCCCCAGCCAACGCCAACCCGCCCAATTGCGCGACGTCCGCATCACCCGCCAATTCACCTGCCACGCCGAAGGCTCCGTTCTCATCGAAATGGGGAACACGAAGGTACTCTGCACCGCCAGCGTCGAGGAATCCGTCCCCTCGTTCCTGCGCGGCAAAGGCCAGGGCTGGGTCACAGCCGAATACGGCATGCTGCCGCGATCGACACACACGCGTACCGCACGCGAAGCAGCCAAGGGCAAGCAATCCGGACGTACGCTGGAGATCCAGCGTCTGATCGGACGCTCGCTACGAGCGGTCACCGACCTCGTCGCCCTCGGCGAGCGCCAGATCACCCTCGACTGCGACGTGCTGCAGGCCGACGGCGGCACGCGATGCGCCTCGATCACCGGCGCATGGCTGGCGCTGAACGACGCCTGCGCCAAGCTCGTTGCCGAAGGCAAGCTGGCGTCCAACCCGGTACGCGACCACGTCGCAGCCGTCTCGGTTGGCATTTTCGAAGGCCAGTTGGTGCTCGACCTCGACTACCCGGAAGACTCCGCCTGCGACACCGACATGAACGTGATCATGACGGGCACCGGCGGCATTGTCGAAATTCAGGGCACGGCCGAAGGCGAGCCGTTCACCCGCGCCCAGATGAACCAGCTTGTCGACATGGCGGAAGCCGGCATTGGCGAATTGATCACCAAGCAGAAAGAGGCACTCGCCGCATGAAACTGGTCGTCGCCTCGAACAACCCGGGCAAGCTGCGCGAGTTTGGCGAGATGCTCGCCCCGCTCGGCTGGGAAACAATCCCGCAGAAGGAACTTGACGTTCCGGAATGCGAGGAACCGCATGTCACCTTCGTCGAAAACGCGCTGGCCAAGGCGCGGCATGCGTCGGCTTGTACCGGCCTTCCGGCGATGGCCGATGATTCCGGCCTGTGCGCGCATGCTCTCGGAGGCGCGCCGGGCGTCTTTTCGGCCCGCTTTGCCGGCGAGCCGAAGTCCGACGAGCGCAATAACGAGAAGCTGGTCGCTGATCTCGCCGACAAAAGCGACCGGCGCGCACATTACGTTTGCGTGCTGGTCTTCGTCCGCCACGCCGACGATCCGCAGCCGATCATCACCGAAGGCGAATGGCACGGCGAAATCGTCGACGTACCGCGCGGCCAGGGCGGTTTCGGTTACGACCCGTATTTCTTCCTGCCTGACGCGGGCGTCACGGCGGCGGAACTCGATTCCGCCGAAAAAAACCGTCGCTCTCATCGCGGCAAGGCGCTGACACAGCTCGTCGCACGCCTGAAATCCGGAGCCGCATGACCACGCAGAAACACGCGCGCGTCATTCCGATCCACCCAGCTGTGCAACGGACTGAAACGCGCGAAGACACGCTCGAATTCCGCACGCCGCTACCGCTCGCGCTGTACATCCACGTTCCGTGGTGCGTTCAGAAGTGTCCGTACTGCGATTTCAACTCACACGCGGTCCGCGAAACCCTTCCCGAAGCCGACTACGTGGCCGCGCTCGTCGCCGACCTCGAATCGTCGCTGCCGCTCGTCTGGGGGCGCAAGGTCGTCAGCATCTTCATCGGTGGCGGCACGCCGAGCCTGATCTCGGGAGAGGGAATCGACACGCTGCTCACCGCCATCCGTACCCGCCTGCCGTTGATTCACGACGCAGAAATTACTCTCGAAGCCAACCCAGGCACCGTCGAGGCAGGCAAGTTTGCCGCGTTCCGCGACGCCGGCATCAACCGGCTCTCGCTCGGTATCCAGAGCTTTGATTCCGCCCACCTGAAAGCGCTCGGGCGCATTCACGACGGCGACGAGGCCCGTCGCGCCATCGAAATCGCCGCCCGCCATTTCGACAATTTCAATCTCGACTTGATGTACGGACTACCGGGCCAGACCATCGACCAAGCGCTCGCCGACGTCGAGCAAGCGCTCGCCTTCGCCCCAACGCACCTTTCTTGTTATCAACTGACCATCGAGCCGAACACCGCGTTCGCCGCATCACCGCCCCTCCTGCCCGACCCCGACCGCTGTGCGGACATGCAAGAAGCCATCGAGGAGCGACTTGCTGCCGGCGGCTTCACGCACTACGAGACGTCGGCCTTCGCCCGCCCCGGGCGGCAATGTCGGCACAACCTCAACTACTGGACGTTTGGCGACTATCTCGGCATCGGTGCTGGAGCACACGGAAAGCTGACGCTGCACGACGGCAAGGCATGGGAGGTGCGCCGACAGATGCGCTGGAAGCAGCCGAAGCAGTACCTTGCCGGCGTCGCGACGGGCCGTCCACTTCAGGATGAATTCTCGGTTCCGGCGGCGGACCTGCCGTTCGAATTCATGATGAATGCGCTCCGTCTCATCGAGGGCTTCGATTCCGCGCTGTTCGAAGCGCGCACGGCGCAACCGCTGCTTGCCGTCGAATCAATCCTGCGTCAGGCAAGCGATGAGGGGCTGATCATGCGTGACTCCGGACGGATCAGACCGACCCAGCGCGGCCAGCGCTTCCTTAACCGGCTACTGGAGATGTTTCTGGCGTAATCGCTGTTTTCAGCATTCCTTGCGACGACGCAGCCGCCCGCCGAGCAGACCGACCATCCCGACACCGAGCAGCGCGAGCGAACCGGGTTCCGGCACGGAAAATCCGGGATCGACGATGATGCTGTCGTTGGCGCAATTCTGGGTCCAGTGGATGTTGAACTCGCCACCGTCCCAACCCGCCTCATACAGCAAATCGAGATCCAGGCTGATTTCGTAGAAAAAGTGCTTGTCGCTCTTCCACTGGCCATATCCGCCGGCACCATTCTTGGAGTAGTCGTACGTTGCCGTGCCTATCAGCGTCCCGCCAAGCAGGGATGTGGGATGCAACGGATCGGGGATTTCCCCGGACTTCGCCGCCTCTTTTCCATTCGCATCCCAAAGGCCATATGCCCACACCGGATTGCTATAAACGCCGCCGGCAACGCCGAAGCCTCCGGTTATGATGTTGACTCCCAGTTCGTAGCTGCCGTTTTTGCCGAAATCTATCGCAAAGTCGCCGGCGCCATAGCTGTTTCTCGACGGCTTGTTTACAGTTTCAGGATCGTGCCCGGTAATCAGTGCAATCCACAACGCCCCGTCCTGGATCGTCGCGTACAGTGCTTCAGCGTCATAGGCCTGGCCGCCATATCCTGGATCGAGGTAGGTGTTCGTGTTCCCGGTCGCGTCCTCTACCGTGTAGTGAACGCCCTGGAGCGACGAAGCCCATGTGTTGTGATCGATATTCCAGTCAGACAGGTTGCCGTTGACGAGAAGACTGGCGCTGGCGGCGCCGGAGAACAAGGCGCTGGCGGCCAGTGCTGAAACAAGGAGTTTTTTCATGGCGATCGAATTACCGGGAAATGGCAGGCTCACGTAACATAGCCGCCCGCGTAAAGTCACGCCGTGAAATTATTCACACCGGCCAACAAACTTCGACAATCACTTATTTCTGCGCTTCCACCGCCTCGTAAAGTTCCTGCCGCAGCTCCGTGGCAGGACGTCCCTGCGCCTCGGCCAGGCGAATCTGCCGCATCAGGTCCGCAATCCGCGCTTGAATCGCCCGCCGGTCAACCGGCGTCACCTTGACGACCGGAACGGGCTCGCCCTTCCTGGCATTCGCCGGCTTCGCCTTGCTTTCCACCGGTCGAACAGCGGTAATCTGCGCCCGTTCGCCGCCAAACTGGTTGCGCTTGGCGGTAATGACGATCGACCTTCCTTGGTAGGGCAGCGGTGCTGGCCGCCGCGCCGCACGCTGAGCCATCGCCTTGGCGCGAACCTCTTCGACGACGCGGCGCAATTCGAGGTGCAAATGCTCGCTGGGAGCCCCTTCGGCCTCGGCCTCGCGGATTTTCTGCAATAGCACTTCGATCTCACTTGGCGCAGCAGCCGACCTGATCGGCGCGCCAAAATCCTCCTTCGGCGCCTTGACCGCAATCTCGAACTCTTCCGGTGAGGAAATCATCTTGCCCAGCCGATAATGGTCATAGCGCATCGCCAGCACGAGCGAAGTATCCCCCCAGTCGTTCTTCGCACGCGTATCAGCGCCCGATTCGAGTAGCGTTTTGGCGATTTGCTCCTGCCCCTCCCGTGCCGCCATCATCAGCGGCGTCGAGCCGTTCGGTGAACGCGCATTCACGTTCGCTCCTCGCTCGATCAGGTATTTAGCCAGCTCGGTGTGGCCGTTAAATACGGCGTAGTGCAGCGCCCCCCAGTAATTTCCGTCGCGGTTGATCGGTGCGCCGTTGCTCAGCAGCCACTTCACTGCCTCCATATGACCATTCCACGCTGCGAGCTGCAACGCCTGCTCGCCGTTGCGGTTGACACGTCGAGGATTGGCTCCGTGTGAAAGAAACAGCTGCATCATTTCGATATTTCCGTGCCAAGCTGCATTCATCAGGCCAGTGCCAAACTGGCTACCCTGGAATTCTGGATCGAGCCCCTCATCGAACCACTGCCGGACACTGGCAACATCGCCACGCTCAATGGCCCAACTGAAAGCCACCGGATCGGGCTGCGCGGACTGCGCCACGCCCACCCAAAACAACAGCCCGACGACCAGAACCTTCAGGCAACTACACTTCAGCACACACACCTTAAGCATCGAACGCTCCTGGAGCACTTCCATTCCATTTGTTGCACAATACCGGACCCATGCCGCTCCGCCTGATTATCGCCTTAACGCTCTCGCTTGTCCTGCACGGAGGCCTGTTGGTCACCAATGCATTCAAGCCGGCCGTACCTCCTCCACGCTCCGCGCTTCAGGCCATTTTGCGCCTCCCCCCCGAACCCGCCCGGCCCGCGGAAACTCCGCACCTTCCGGACACATTGCTGAAGAACACCATCAAGGAGGAAGCACCGCGCGAGGAGGCGTCAAAACCACTACCGACCCCAGCGAAAAAGAAGATCGAGGCACCCGGCAGAAAGCCGCTCACCCGGCGCGAGATTCACGCTGTGCAGAAAAAACTTTCGGAGTACGTGTTCTACCCGGAGCAGGCACGGGCGATGGGAATCGAGGGAACGGTCACCCTGTTCGTCGAATTGGCTACCGATGGCAAAGTCGAGGATGTCCGGGTAGTATCCAGCAGCGGATTTCCCATCCTCGACAACGCCGCCATCAAGGGTTTCTACGCGATCGGCCGTCTGCCGGGAACATCAGCCGCCTGGTCCTACACGTTCCAGCTGGAGTGATCAATCAGGCTCTGCGGCGAAAAACCAGATCCCAGACGCCATGCCCAAGGCGAATGCCGCGCTGCTCGAACTTGGTCAGCGGCCGATAGTCCGGGCGCGGCGCATAGCCATCCGCGGTATTTTCAAGCAGAGGTTCTGCTGACAAGACTTCGAGCATCTGCTCCGCGTAGTTTTCCCAGTCGGTGGCACAGTGAATATAGCCGCCGGGCTTGAGGCGATGTGTCAGCGTAGCCACGAGCGGTGACTGGATCAGTCGACGCTTGTGGTGACGGGCCTTCGGCCACGGATCGGGGAAAAAGATGTGCACGCCATCGAGCGATCCCGCGGGAATCATGTCGCGCAGCACTTCCACCGCGTCGTGCTGGATGATGCGCTGGTTAGCCAGGTTCTTCTCGGCAATCAGCTTGCACAGGCTGCCGACACCGGGCGTATGCACCTCGACGCCGATGTAATCGTTCTGCGGGTTGGTCTCGGCGATCGTCGCCGACGTTTCCCCCATGCCAAAACCGATTTCGAGAATGTGCGGCGCACTGCGCCCGAACACCTCGTCGAGGTCAAGCAGCGAGTTGGCATAGGGAATGCCGATTTTCGCCATCATTTCGTCGTAGTAGCGCTGCTGCGCGTTCGAGACACGCCCTTGGCGCAGCACGAAACTGCGGATGTGCCCGGCCCTCCCGGCCGTATAGACGCCTTCAGCGTCCTCCGTATCGCACAATGCGATGGTTTGCAAATCGACGTTCATGAACCGATCAGACCTGTAGTCGGCGATGACGGATCAGCAGAAAGCTGCTCACGTCGGCCGTTGTGGGAGATTTCCATGGCGGCGATTTTACCATGCCGCCTTCCCCCATCCGCCCGCAAACACGCCCGGAAACGCCGCATTCCGGAGGAAGGAATTGTGGTCTATGTTGAAGCTATCAACAGCGTTTCCGGAGAACCAGACTACGCACCCCGGACGCACGAAAAAGCTCAGTCGGGAAGGAGGGAGGCCATGGAGCATCCTGCCATCATCCACAAATCAGCCCGTGACCTGCGCGTACCGCCGAACCTGCCTGACGATGCCGCTACGCACCAGCGTTTCTCCTGGGAAGCCGTTCGGAGCAAACTCGAAGGCTTGCCCGGCGGCGGGCTGAACATTGCGCACGAGGCCGTCGACCGCCATGCGCGCGGCGCGCGGTGCGAGCACATCGCCTTCCGCTTCCTTGACGGCGAACAGACCAAGGATGTCAGTTTCAGCGAACTTGCCCGACTCACCAACCGTTTCGCCAACGTGCTACGGCGACTCGGGGTTGGAAAGGGTGAACGGCTCTTCGTACTGACCTGCCGGATTCCGGAGCTTTACCTCGCCGTACTCGGCAGCTTCAAGAATGGCACCGTCGTTTCGCCGCTCTTCTCGGCCTTCGGGCCGGAGCCGATCGCCACGCGCCTGAACCTCGGCGAAGGCGCCGTGCTGGTAACGACAGCATCGCTCTATGCGCGCAAGGTTGCCAGGATCCGCGACCAGGTGCCGACGCTACGCCACGTCCTTGTCGTCGGCGACCAGGGCGAGACGACGGCCATTCCTGGCACGCTCGATCTCGGTCGCCTGCTGGCGGA
>QKII01000293.1 GCA_003249625.1 Propionivibrio sp.
TATTCCGATCAAGGTTGTAAGCGACGATGTCGTCTGTCTGCAGGACGAGAAATTCACCGGTTTCCAGTCGATGGTCGAAGCGATAATGAAACAGGCCGAGGTGCATCTCGCCCGATTGAACCAGCGCAAGCGCGAAACCTGCCCAGCCTCCGACCTGATCGTCGGCCTGCAGTGCGGTGGTAGCGATGCCTTCTCTGGTGTAACAGCCAACCCGGCCGTTGGCTATGCAGCCGATCTGCTGGTGCGTGCCGGCGCGGCGGTGATGTTCTCGGAAGTGACCGAAGTGCGTGACGCCATCCATCTGCTCACCCCGCGCTGTGCCACCGAAGAGGTGGGCAAGGCGCTGCTGCGCGAAATGGCCTGGTACGACGATTACCTCGACCGCGGCGAGACCAATCGCGCGGCCAACACGACACCCGGAAACAAGAAGGGCGGTTTGGCCAACATCGTCGAGAAGGCGATGGGTTCGATCGCCAAGTCGGGTACCAGCGCCATCGTGGATGTGATCTCGCCGGGCGAAAAGATCCGCAAGAAAGGGCTGACCTATGCCGCCACGCCGGCCAGCGACTTCGTCTGTGGCACGCAGCAGTTGGCCTCGGGGATGACCATCCAGGTGTTTACCACCGGTCGTGGTACGCCCTATGGTCTCGAAGCGGCACCGGTGATCAAGGTTGCTACCCGCCGCGATCTCGCCGCACGCTGGCACGACCTGATGGAAGTTGACGCAGGCACCATCGCCACCGGCGAGGCAAGCATCGAAGAGGTCGGCTGGGAAATCTTCCGCCTGATCCTTGACGTCGCCAGCGGTCGCAAGAAAACCTGGGCCGACCGGTGGGGATTGTTCAATGCGCTGGCGGTGTTTAACCCGGCGCCGGTGACCTGATTTACCATGCGGCGGCGAAAGGAGAAACGTTAATGGAAAATTCGTCGCTACGTGTCGCTTACCCGGGGAGTTCGCGTTACCCCGACCCGGCTGTCGAGGTACTTGATCCGGCCTTTCTGCGTTACCGAATTTTCAGCGCCTCGGTCGAGCAGCTTGGTTCCGGTTTGCGTTGGGCCGAGGGGCCGGTGTGGTTCGGCGACGGACGCTACTTGCTGTTCAGCGACATCCCGAACAACCGGATCATGCGCTGGGACGAAACGACCGGAGGGCTCTCGGTCTTTCGTCAGCCGGCGAATCATTCCAACGGGCTGACGCGCGACCGCCAGGGCAGGCTGGTTGCCTGTGAGCACCTCACCCGACGTATTACGCGTACCGAATATGACGGGTCGGTCACCGTACTCGCCGATTGTTTCGAGGG
Source organism: Propionivibrio sp. (assembly GCA_003249625.1). The sequence goes on from QKII01000293.1 coordinate 1,302, forward strand.
AAAACGCTTCAACTCGCCGAACGACATCGTCTGCGCGCCGGACGGCTCGATCTGGTTTACCGATCCGGTGTTCGGTATTTCCGGCGAATGGGAAGGCGAAAAGGCCGAGCCGGAATTGCCGCAAGGGGTTTATCGCATTGATGGGCAAACCGGCAAGGTCACGCGGGTGATCGACGAAATGGCCGGACCCAACGGCCTCTGCTTCTCGCCGGACGAGCGGACCCTCTACGTCGTCGAGTCGCGGGCTACACCGTACCGCAGGATCTGGGCGTACTCCGTCAGCAAGGATGGCAAGCGCCTCGGTCGGCGGCGTCCGTTTGTCGATGCCAACGGGCCGGGGGCGTTCGACGGAATAAAAGCCGATATTGACGGCAACCTGTGGTGCGGTTTCGGAAGCAACGGCTCGCTTGAAGCCGACCCGGCCGCGCTGGACGGCGTGATGGTTTACGACCCGTCAGGTCGGCCGCTGGCGCACATCCATCTGCCGGAACGCTGCGCCAACCTGTGCTTCGGTGGCGCCAAGCGCAACCGTCTGTTCATGGCCGCCAGCCACTCGCTGTACGCGCTGTACGTGGAGACGCGCGGCGCGGTTTAACGCGCGATCGATCCCGCCGGTGCCGAGCGCAGGTATTGCGGCGGCCATGCGGCGGTCTGGCCGAGTTCGTGCGCGGCGGTGAGCGGCCAGTAGGGATTGCGCAGGATTTCCCGGCCAAGCAGGACCATGTCTGCCTGTCCACTGCGCACGATGTGATCCGCTTGGGCCGGTGATGTAATCAAGCCGACGGCCGCCGTCGGAATCCCGGCCTCGTGCCGGACCTTTTCCGCGAACTCCGTCTGGAATCCCGGGCCGACGGGAATCTTCGCATCAGGCGTCAATCCGGCCGTGGATACGTTGATCAGATCGACACCGTGTTCCTTTAGCACACGGCAAAGCTCCACGGTCTCGTCGGCACGCCAGCCACCGTCGACCCAGTCGGTCGCCGAGACTCGCACCAGCAACGGCAGACGCTCCGGCCAGACGGCGCGAACAGCGTCAACGACCTCAACGACCATACGTGTACGGTTGGCGAAGCCGCCGCCGTAGTTGTCGCGACGCGTGTTGGCCAGCGGCGACAAGAACTCGTGCAGCAGATAGCCGTGCGCGGCATGAATCTCAACGGCGGAGTAGCCGGCTTCCTGTGCTCGCTGTGCTGCCGCGACGAATTGCTTAATAATCGTCTGAATGCCGTCGGCGTCGAGTTCGTGCGGCATGCCATGCTGTCCGGAAAACGGAATCGGCGATGGTCCGACGACCGACCAGCCGCCTTCGCCAGCCGGAATAGGCGTTTGCGCCTCCCAGCCGCGTCGCACGCTGGCTTTTCGTCCGGCATGCGCGAGCTGGATCGCCATCGGGCAGCCCTGTTCGCTGGCAAAGTGCACGATGCGCGCCAGAGGTTCGATCTGCACGTCATCCCACAGGCCGAGATCGCTCGGGCTGATGCGTCCCTCGGGCGCGACCGCGGTCGCCTCGCCGATGATCAAACCGGCGCCCCCGACAGCACGTGTGCCGTAATGCACGAAATGCCAGTCGTTGGCCAGGCCATCGGTCGCGGAATATTGGCACATGGCAGGAATGCCGATACGGTTGCGCAGCGTGATGTCTCGCAGGACCAGCGGTTCGAAGAGGTGTGTCATGGTGTCTCCGGATGGGCGGGATAATGACGTTTCACGATAGCACGCGGATTAAGCCAGTGCGTTGCCGAGGAAGCGCTCGAGGCGTGGGTCGAGCGCGTAAGCGACGTTGACGCGCAGCCAGGGCGAGGGTTGCATCTGCGGCCGGAAGATGTTGCCGGGTGCGAGCATGATCCCTTCTTGCGCCGCCCGTGTCGCGAGCTGGGCGGAATCGTTGATGCCGGGGGCTTCGGCCCAGACGAACATTCCGCCCTTGGGTTCCGCGTAGACGTTGAGGCCCGATTTTTCCAGCAGGCGCAGGGTGCGGGCAGTGGCGTCAGCGAGGCGACCCTGCACACGCTCCTGAAACTTTCGGTAGTGGCCTTCGATAAGCATCAGGTAGACAAGCCGTTCGGCGAATTCCGGGGTGGCGATGCAGGTGATGATCTTGACGTCGGTCAGCTTGGCGGCGAGGTCGATGTCGCAGGCGAGGAAGCCGACGCGAAGGTTGCCCGAAAGGGTCTTTGAAAAGCTGCCAATGTAGATGACCCGGCGCAACTGGTCGAGTTGCGCGAGACGCGTGGCGTTGCCCGGATGGAAGTCCGCATAGGTATCGTCTTCGACCACCAGGAAATTGTGCTTTTCGGCGAGCTGCAGAATGCGGAAGGCAGTGGCCGGCGTCAGATTGCAGGCGGTCGGATTGTGCAGTACGGAGTGCGTGAAGAATACTTTCGGTTGGTGTTGGGCCAGCAGTGCCTCCAATGCGGAGACGTCCGGTCCGTCCGGGGTGCGTGGAACGCCAATCAGGTTGATCCCCTGCAGGCGCAGCATCGAGAACAGGTTCCAATAGCCGGGGTCGTCGACAAAAACGCAATCACCCGGTTTGACCAAATAACGAAACACGATGTCGAGTGCGTGCATGGCGCCTTGGGTGAGGACGATCTGGCTCGGGTCTGCTGCAATCCCGATGTCTCCGAGCTTGGTCTGAAGTTGCTCGCGCAACGGCCTGTAGCCACGAGGGGTCCCGTAGTCGACCACATGCGCATCCGCACGTCGTGACAGCGTGCGGATGTTGCGCCTTACTCCTTCCTCGTCGAGCCATTCCGGCGGTAACCAGCCGGCTCCGACTTTGAGTCGGTCCGATGTGTCATCGAGGCTCTGGTACAGCACTCCGACATTGTCGAAGGCGCGCTCCTGTTCGCAACAGTGTCCGACGATAGGCGCCGGCTCCTGGCGCGGTGCGACAAAAAAACCTGCACCCCGCCGGGATTGCAGGTAGCCGAGGGCGACCAGGCGGTCGTAAGCCTCGACGACGGTGAAGCGGCTGACGCCATGTGCTTCGGCAAAACTGCGGATCGGCGGCACGCGCATTCCGGGGCGCAGCACGCGATCGTCGATCAAGGCACGCGCGCCGCTGACTATCTGATCGATGAGTGGAAGGCTGGATGCGCTGTTCAGGCTTAGTTGCATGAGTGCTCCTGTGTATCTGGATGGCCAGTGCTGTATCGGTCATCGGACCGGTACAGCATTCCACGTTGTTTGAAAACTGTACCTTTGTATCAATGAAAGTGTCCGGTATTGTTCTGGTCGTGTCAATCGAACGTTAAGGAGATCGTGATGGCCCTGCGAACCGTTTTTCGTGGATTTCTGGCGGTGGCGTCGGTTGTTGTGCTGGCAGGGTGTCTGCCTGTCGAAGCTCAGATGCCGCGGCAATCGCTCGTGGAATGGTCCGGCCAGCGTCTTCTCTTTGTCGCCGACGAGCGAACGAGCATGGTACGTTCCTACTATCTGGGCAATGGTTCGCCGGTAGCATTTGCGCAGTCACGCAGTGGGAGGCATGCACGAGTGCGCGACATGCAAATCGATGAGGCGGGTGGCAGGTTGTGGGTGCTCGGCTACAACGGCGTGTCGGTCTTCGATGCGCGTCGGTTGACCCTTGAACGGTTCATTCCCGTCGATGGCGCACATCTTTCCTCTTTGCGCCTCGAAGGGCGCCGAGTGCGCTTGATTGCCGAATCGGGCGAGGTGGTCGGTGAACTTGACCGCCGAGGCGGTGCCTTAGGAATGCTGGCTACGAGCGTGACGGAAAATGTCCTCGAGCGTGTTGGCGTAGTCGTCCCAGGGGAGTCCATCAACTGACAGTGTTCGCTGGCGCGTGCAACCATCGACCGCACCGGCAGCGACCATCGCTTCGACGACGCGGCGTTCATGTTCTGGGGAGCGCAGCAACAGTCGGCCAGAAAGCAGGGAGAGTGCCGCGGCCAGAGCGTAGCCGCCCCAATTGGAGATGCCGGCGGGGACGACATGGTCCGCCGCTGTCGCGCAGAAGATGAGTTCTCCGTGGGTGATCCGTTCGGCCAGTTGTGCGCGCAAGTCCCCGAGTCCGAGTTCGTTGCCGCCGTCGCCGATGGCGAGAGTAGTGAATTCCCGAGGTGTGGGGGGGGCCAGCAGACGGTCCGCTCCCGGAATCAGGTCGTCGAGCTGTTCGCCACGCATCGAGTAACGGTGCCCGTCCGCAGCATTGCCCGGTCGCTCGATGGCGAGCACGTGAGTCGGTGCGAACTCGCCGAGCAGATCGTCGATGGTACGGTCAGCGCTTTCCTGGGGTAGGTCGATCAGGGTGATCGGCGCCTCGATTCCGGAGATCGTGGCTCCGGCGGCGAGTTGCGGCGCAGTGTATTTGTCGGTGACGAGGACGACGCGCTTGCCGAGTTGCAGCAATGCATCGGCGATATTCAGCGCGCCTGGCGGACCGTCTGTCTCACCGGCGAGTGCGGCACGGATGCAGAAACCGGTGACGATGACCACGCGTTCGCTGCCGAGGAGCGCCTGTGCCGCTGGATAAAGCCTGCCGGAAGGGGCGTGCGCGGCCAGTCCGCGTCCGCCAGGGTCGCGTCGGGCGCAGGATTCGATGGTCTGAATGGCGTCGTGCACGGTTGGCTTGGCCACGGTACTTGTACCTTTCTGCAGCAGGTGATCAGGGGCGGGACTCTAGCATGTCTGCAAAGCGTACTGAGCGCCCCAAAATGGGGCGGTAAGCTTGTTTGCGCACCGGAAGTGTGCGTCGATTTCAGTCGAGGCTTCTCCATGTAGATGATCTTCTCGGAAAAACATGCTGTTAGGTGGCCTGACCAAAAACTTTATGTAGTGGCATGCAATCTGCTAGAGTGACTGCGGTGTATGGATATTTGCCTATTTCTTGCGGTTTTACACACAAATTATCGAGAAAGCGGCTTTGAAGTGGTTTTTTGCGCTAATCTCCCGCCTGCTTTGCCCGGAAAAATGGCATCGATGTTGTCATGCGCTATTCCGGAAGCCAATAACAAGCGGGTCATTCATTTCAACCGACCCTTTCGTGGGGTCACAGGCACATTTCTGGAGGTATCAAGAATGAAAAAACTTACCGTAATCGCAGCTGCTCTGGCGCTTGGTTCGACCCTGCTCAGCCCGGCCGCGATGGCCGAGCAGAAATTCGTGACGATCGGCACCGGTGGCGTGACCGGTGTTTACTATGCGACGGGTGGCGCGATTTGCCGTTTGATGAACAAGGAGCGGGCCAAGCACGGCATTCGTTGCTCGGTGGAGAGCACGGGCGGTTCGGTTTACAACGTAAACACCATCAAGGCCGGCGAACTCGATTTCGGCGTTGCCCAGTCGGATGTTCAGTACAACGCGATGAAGGGGTTGGCACAGTTCAAGGATGGCGGTGCCCATGCTGACCTGCGCGCGGTTTTTGCCGTGTATCCTGAAGCGCTGACCGTGGTCGCGCGCAAGGAAGCTGGCGTCAAGAAATTCGAGGACTTCAAGGGCAAGCGCTTCAACGTTGGCAACCCGGGTTCGGGTACGCGTGACACGGTCATGAAGCTGATGGATGTGCTGGGCATGAAGACGGGTGATTTCTCGCTTACCTCCGAATTGAAGCCTGACGAGCACGGCGCAGCCCTGTGCGATAACAAGATCGACGGTTTCGCCTATGTTGTCGGCAGCCCGGCGGCAAACATTCAGGATCCGACGACGACCTGTGGTGCGAAGTTGGTCTCGGTGACCGGTCCGGCCGTCGACAAGCTGGTCAAGGACTTCCCCTACTTTGCCCAAGCGACGATTCCTGGCGGAACCTATCCGGCGAATCCTGACGCGGTCAAGACGTTCGGCGTGATGGCCAGCTTCGTGACCTCTGCGAAGGTTTCCGACGACGTGGTCTACGCGATGGTCAAGGCCGTGTTCGATAACTTCGAGGAATTCAAGAAGCTGCATCCGGCATTCGCCAATCTTGATCCGAAGGACATGATCAAGAATGGTCTTTCCGCTCCGCTGCACAACGGCGCAGTCAAGTACTACAAGGAAAAAGGCTGGATGTAACTCCGGTCTGCAGGTGAGTGCTACCTGCTGAAGATTGGACGGCTCCCATGCGGGAGCCGTCTTGCGTTTTGAGGCATTTGTCCCCAGGGAGCTTTGCGTGAATCAACCCACCTCCAACCATCCGGGAATGACCGACGAGCAGATCAGGCGGCTCGTCGAAGAGGCCGATACCGGCGGCCGTAAACCGAGCGGACTGGCCGCCAAGGTCGTGATGTATACGGCATTGGCCTGGTCGCTGTTCCAGCTCTGGATCGCTTCGCCGCTCCCCTTCTCGTTCGGGATTTTCGTCCTCAACGATACGGAATCGCGCGCCATTCACCTGGCTTTCGCGATGTTCCTCGGCTACCTGCTGTTTCCGCCGCTGAAGAGCTCCCCGCGAAAATACATCCCCATCCAGGACTGGATCCTGGCCATTGTCGCGGCGTTCTGCGCAGCCTATTTGTTCATCTTTTATAAAGACCTGTCGGCTCGTCCCGGACAGCCAATCGGGCTGGATCTGGCGGTGGCGGCCGTCGGCCTGCTCATGCTGGTGGAAGTGACACGCCGCGCGGTTGGTGCGCCGATGGCGATCCTGGTCGTTGTCTTCATCAGTTACATCTTCCTTGGCCAGCACATGCCGGATTTGATTGCCCACAAGGGAGCCTCGTTCGCCAAGGGGATGTCGCATCTGTGGTTGTCCACGGAAGGTGTCTTCGGTGTCGCGCTGGGTGTTTCGTCCGGCTTCATCTTCCTGTTCGTGCTCTTTGGTGCACTGCTTGATAAGGCGGGAGCGGGGAATTACTTCATCAAATCGGCGCTTTCCCTGCTCGGCCACCTGCGCGGCGGCCCGGCCAAGGCGGCGGTGATCTCGTCGGCGTGCACCGGGGTGATTTCCGGGAGCTCGATCGCCAACGTAGTGACGACCGGAACCTTCACTATTCCGCTGATGAAGCGCGTCGGTTATGCGGCGCACAAGGCAGCCTCCTTCGAAACGGCAGCCTCGGTCAACGGTCAGATCATGCCGCCAGTGATGGGCGCAGCGGCATTCCTGATGGTCGAGTATGTTGGTCTTCCGTACGTGCAGATCATCAAGCACGCGGCCCTGCCGGCGATCATCTCGTATATCGCGCTGTTCTACATCGTGCATCTGGAAGCGTGCAAGGCCAACATCCATGGTATTCCGCGCACCAACGTTCCGCCGCTCAAGCAGCGCCTGATCAACTTCATCCTGGTTGCCGGAGGCATCGTGCTGCTGGCCAATGCGGTCTATTTCGGCTTGGGCTGGATCAAGACGGTGGCTGGCGGTGCCTCGATGTTCATCATCAGCGCGCTGATGATGGCGGCCTATATCGGTCTGCTCAAGTACGAAGCCGGCTATCCCGAATTGCACATGGATGACCCGAATGCGCCGATAGATTCTCTGCCCGACCCTGGGCCGACGATCAAGAGCGGTTTGCACTTCCTGCTGCCGGTTGTCGCGCTGATCTGGAATCTGATGGTCGAGGAGCTTTCTCCGGCATTGTCAGCGTTCTGGGCGATTATGTTCCTGGTCATCATCCTGGTGACGCAACGTCCTCTCAGCGCATGGTTCCGCGGTAAGGAAAACGTGGGTGGCGAGCTTAGGGAGGGGTTTTGCGATCTACACTCCGGGCTGGAAATCGGCGCGCGAAACATGATCGGTGTCGGTATCGCCACAGCAACTGCCGGTATTATCGTTGGCACGGTGACGCTGACCGGCATCGGCCTGGTGTTGACCGAGCTGGTCGAGGCGATTTCAGGTGGCAATCTGCTGGCGATGCTGATGTTGGTTGCCGTCGCTTCGCTGATCCTCGGGATGGGCATGCCGACGACGGCCAACTACATCATCGTGTCTACCCTGATGGCGCCGGTTGTCGTCGAACTAGGGTCGCAGGCGGGATTAATCGTGCCGTTGATTGCGGTTCACTTGTTCGTCTTCTACTTCGGCATCATGGCAGACGTAACTCCGCCAGTGGGTCTTGCCGCTTATGCTGCAGCGGGTATCGCCAAGGCAGATCCGATGAAGACAGGCTTTACTGCCTTCTGGTACAGCATCCGCACGGCGATCCTGCCATTCATGTTCATCTATAACACCCAGCTGTTACTGATTGGCATCGACTCGGTACCGCACCTGCTGATTACCATCGCCTCGGCGATCGTGGCCAACCTCATATTCGTGGCGGCGTCGCAGCACTATTTTCTGACGCGTAGCCGCTGGTACGAAACTGTCGGCCTCTTGTTCATTGCCTTCTCCCTGTTCCGTCCCGGCTTCTTCATGGACGACTACTTCCCGCCGTACGAGAAGGTTCCCGCTGCGCAGATGATGCAGGTGGTCGAGCAGGCGCCGAAGAATGGCTATCTCCGCGTTTGGCTGGAAGGCGTCGACATGAACGGCCGGGATGTCACTCGTGGCGTGCTTCTGGAACTTGGTGAATCCGGCCCAGCGCGTCAGCGACTCGAACGTTTCGGCCTGCGGACCATACCCTCGGGCGACCAGTTCGACATCGTGCAGGTCAAATTCGGCAGCAAGGCAGAAAAGGCCGGTGTGGAACAAGGCTACAAGATCACCGCGCTGGAAAAGGAAACCGGCAATCCGGCGAAGGAGTGGTTCTATGTGCCGACGTTGGCGCTGCTTGGCGTGATCGTCTACCTTCAGCGCAGGCGGATCGCCGTGCTTTCGGCGCCTGATGGCGCTGGCAGATAAAAACGCCGCCCTCGGGCGGCGTTTTTTCTGCGCGACTGCGGTGTCGAAGCAATGCGCGCCACGCTTTCGCCGCAAGGTATAATCTTCGGATGTTTTCAATGACTAGCGATTCGTTCTGACGAATCTTTCCAGCGGGGAATGTAATGGTAGCCGTGGCGATGAATACCGAAAAAGCGCGTTTCAACATGATCCAGCAGCAGATCCGGACTTGGGATGTGCTAGATCCAAGCGTTCTGGCCCTGTTGTCGGTGGTGAAGCGCGAGGATTTCGTGCCG
>QKII01000009.1 GCA_003249625.1 Propionivibrio sp.
TACGATCCCGCTGACAAGGTGCTGCGCAGGCTACGACGACGCGCGCGCACCCTGACCCAAAAGCTGAACGAAACCAGCGAAAAGAAGCGCCAGAAAAGGCAGAAGCTGCTCCGCAAGCTGCTCGGCACGAGCGGAAAGAAGATCACGATCCAGCCACCGTTCCATTGCGATTACGGGTCCAACATTCATGTCGGCAAGAACTTCTACGCCAATTTCGGCTGCGTCATCCTCGATGTTGCTGAAGTAAGACTGGGCAACAACTGCATGCTCGGGCCACAGGTCGGCATTTACACTGCCGCCCACCCGCTCGACCCGCAAGAACGAGCCAGCGGCAAGGAATACGCCCTGCCGATCACCATTGGCAACCACTGCTGGATCGGAGGACATGCCACGATCAACCCCGGCGTAACGCTCGGCGACAACGTGGTGGTCGCCTCGGGCGCCGTCGTCACGAAGAGCTTCGGCGATAACGTAGTCATTGCAGGCGTTCCGGCACGAGTTATCAGCACCATCTCACCACGACCCGAAAGCGGCAACCTATAAAAAAACCTTCCGTCGAGCAGAAGCTGCTCCGGCGGAAGGTGGAGAATGCCGACGCGCGGGGTTAACGCGCCGGACCGTTGCTGCTTGCTTACCGCTTCTTGCTGACGAGCCGCGCCGTCTTCTCGGCGATCTTCGGTGCAGAGAGTCCGAACTTGTCGAGCGTCTTCAGATAGGCACCGCTCTCGGCAAACGTATCTTCCAGACCGATCAGCTCGGTCGGCACCGGCGCATTCTGCAGGGCCCACACCGCCGCTTCGTAGCCAAAGCCGTTACGCTTCTGGTGGTTTTCGGCAACAACCAGGGCTTGCGTCTTCTTCAGCGAATCAGCGAGCGTGGCCTGATCCCACGGTTTCAGCGAATAGAAGTCGATGACTTCGGCGTCGATCCCTTGCCTGGCCAGTTCGTCCGCCGCAAGCAGCGACTGGAAGACCATGTCGCCATAAGTTGCGATGGTGACGTCCTTGCCTTTGCGCACGACCTTTGAACCGCCCAGCTTGAACGTCTCGTTCGGCCCGTACAGTTCGTGCATGGGGTCGCGCATGAGACGCGTGAACACCGGCCCGGGCGTGGCCAGCGCGATGTCGAACGCGGCCGAAGCGGAGGCGGTATCGGCCGGAACGAGCACTTTCATGTGCGGCAGCGTGGTCATGAAGGCGATGTCTTCGGTCGATTGGTGCGTGACTCCGTCGATCGCCGCGGTCAGACCGCCGTGACTGGAGAGAAACTTGACGTTGAGGTGCGGGTAGCAGATGAACGAGCGGATGGCTTCGACGGCGCGCATGGTGATGAACACGCCGTAGCCGCAGACGACAACGTTGCGGCCTTCGGCGGCCATGCCGGCCGCTGAGGCGACGGTGCCGATCTCGGCGATCCCCATGTTGAAGTAGCGCTCGGGGTACTGGTCCTTGAAGATGAACGAGTAGGTCGACTTGGCAAGGTCGGATTCGAAGACGACGAAATCCCTGTCATCTTCGGCGCGCTGGGTCATGCGTTCGGCAAAGACGCGGCGCGTGGGGGCTTTGGCGGCAGCGAAGTTCATGCGTGGGCTCCTTGCAGTTCGGCCATGGCCTGTTTGTATTGTTCGTCGTTGGGCGCTTTGCCGTGCCAGTCAAGCTGGTCTTCCATGAAGCTGACGCCTTTGCCCTTGACGGTGTAGGCGAGAACGCAGATCGGTTTGCCGTTGCGCGCGTGCTTGGCCTTGGTCAGGGTAGCGAGGACGTCAACCATGTCGTGGCCGTTCATGGTCATCACGTCGAAGCCGAAGGAGCGGAATTTGGCGTCGATCGGTTCGGTCGGGAGAACTTCGTCGAGGGTGCCGTCGAGCTGGAGGTTGTTGATGTCGACAATGACCACGAGGTTGTCGAGCTCATACTTGGCCGCCGCCAGCGAGCTTTCCCAGATGACGCCTTCGTTGAGTTCGCCGTCACCAAGGACCGCATAGACCTTGTAGTCCTTTTTCTTGAGCAGCTTGCCGTCCATGGCGATGCCGACGGCCTGCGCGTAGCCGAGGCCGAGGGAGCCGGCGGAGGCGTCGAGCCCGGGAAGGTAGGTGGCGATCGGGTGGCCTTGCAGGCGGCTGTCGTTCTTGCGCAGGGTCTTCAGTTCTTCAACGGGCATGTAGCCGCGCAGGGCGAGTGCGGCGTACCAGATGGGGCAGGCATGGCCTTTGGAGAGAATGAAGCGGTCGCGGTCGTCCCACTTGGGGTTGGCCGGATCGAGGTTCATGAGGTCGAAGTAGAGCGCGGTGACGAAGTCGGCCGCCGACAGCGATCCTCCAATGTGCCCGGACTGGGCCGTGTACACCATGTCAACAACGTTGATGCGCATGCTGTTGGCTAGCTTCTTGAGCCGGTCGACGCGTGCGTCGAACGTCAGGCTCGCGGTCTCTTCCATTCTGTGACTCCTTGCGATATGCGTTCGTGTGACGATCCCGGAAAGGAAGCTCCTCTTCCCCTCCCCTCTCCGGCTCTATCCGTTCTTTGTTTTCTTCTCGGCCAGCGAGTGACGCAAAGTCTACGACCTTGATTTTTACCGGACAAACGAATAATTGTTAGGGGGTAGTGAATTCAATTCATCTGA
>QKII01000373.1 GCA_003249625.1 Propionivibrio sp.
TGCCTTTGAGCAAGCTGACAACTCGTTCACTCGCGACTATGGCGGCACAGGCCTTGGGCTATCGATTACCCGGCGACTTGCTGAATTAATGGGCGGGGAAGTTGGCGTGGTAAGTGCACCTGGTACCGGCAGTACCTTCTGGTTAACCGCCCGCCTGAAAAAAGAAACCTCACGAGAGAACGTCACGCCATTGCAAGCCGGCGATTCCGAGACTCTTATTCGTCTTCGCCATACGGGCAAGCGCATTTTGATCGTGGATGATGATTCGCTGAATCTGGAGGTGTTACATTGCCTTCTGGACAATTCCGGTCTGGTTGTCGATACGGCGGAAGATGGTCTCGTTTCGATCGCCAAAGCTGACACGACACCGTATGCGTTGATCATCATGGATGTGCAGATGCCGAAACTGGATGGCTTGGAAGCGACACGGCGAATCCGCGCGTTACCGGGTTATAGCGATATTCCGATTCTTGCCATGACGGCTAACGCCTTCATCGAGGATAAGACACGTTGCCTTGCTGCCGGAATGAATGATTTTCTGGTTAAACCGTTTGATCCAGAGGATTTTTTTGCCTGTTTGCTTGGATGGCTCGAAAAGCGTACTGATTGAATTGCCCAAGCCTGCTGTGTCCACAATTTTGGGCGATTCAGTTCTCGATGTTTGCTGAGTTTTTTGTTACAAACCTGTGGGGTGCAATGTCTGCGCCAATCAGAAAGGTAGTTTTAATGAGAAAGCTCGTTCTTGTCGTTCTCACGTTAGCTTCCCTTGGGGCTGTTGCCAGGGAGGAAATGGGCACGGTATGGTTTGCAACCAATCGATGTGCAGTGGTGGAGAGTTACCGCAGGTTTTACTTCGTAACGGGAAACCTGGAGGTGTCCAAAGGAGACAGTCTTCCGTTGGCCCTTGAGGTCCACCGCTACGGGACCATGGGGAAGTACCGCGTCTATGTGGAGGGCACAACGGGATCGCGCAATAGCCGTGCCACCCCTGCCGATGTGCGTCAGGCGATGCGGCGGTCCCTGGCGGGGAAGTGCTAGCTAGCGATTTCATGATGGCCGCTGCACCGGCACGAACGGTTCAGCATGGAATGTGCTGCTCAGCCGGTCTTTCGCGCAATCGATGTAAGTGGCAATCCTTGCGCACATTCTGCAAGTCAAGAAAAAGGCTCCAAGCGGAGGAGGAACGCCTGGAGCCTTTTGGATGTATCAGGAAGAGGCCCAAGAGCCAACCGGCTTTGACGGCCTCATTTCCTTACGCTACAAGCCCGAGTGCCTATCTCGGGAGACACTTTAGCGTAGTACTCTTTACCATCCTTCGGCCCGGTTTTCGGTTGAGCCTCTAGCGAAGGAGTTTCCTGATCCTTCAGTCCAAATATAGATCAAGCGGCGTTTAAATCAAGGTGCAATTTTTCTGCCGGGCCTTGCAGAGGGGGAACTGGTGGCACAGGCAATCCTCATGTTTCCGCTAGTGGCTGTCCGTCCTATACTGAACACGCGGCAGTGCCGTTCTTTACATGTTCAAAGGAGAGTTCGGATCATGGGCAAACCTCAGGAAAGCATCAAGGAACCGAAGAAGCACGCGGAAAAGACTCCCAAGGAAAAGAAGGCGATCAAGCACGAGAAGAAGCATCCGGCTGAGACCGTTCCGGTAATTGCCCCCGGAAAAATTTGATGTACAGGTCGCCGGCCACGCGGCCGGCTTTTGAATTGTCAGCGCTCATGAAGTGGAGGCGTCCATGTCGGATCATGTTTACAAGATGGTGGAAATCGTCGGGTCATCGAAAGAAGGGATTGATGACGCCATACGCAATGCAATCGAAACCAGTGCGAAGAGTATTCGCCACATCTCCTGGTTCGAGGTCGTGAAGACCACGGGGCATGTGGTCGACGACAAGGTGGCGCATTTCCAGGTGACGTTAAAGGTCGGTTTCCGCATCGAAGGCGAGTGACGCGCCACGGCCTGACATGCACGAGTTGTCACTGGCCGAGCATGTGCTGGGTCTCATCGAGGAGACGGCAGAGGCGGAGGGTTTTCATCGCGTCCGGAAGGTCGTGCTTGAAATAGGCTCGCTTTCCGCGGTCGAGGCGGAGGCGATGCGCTTTTGCTTCGATGTCGTTGCTCGCCAGACGATTGCCGCGGGGGCTATCCTGGAGATCATCGAGGTTGCCGGCACCGGATGGTGCCGTGACTGCCGACGAATGGTGGCTCTCTCGGAGGTTTTCGACGCGTGCCCGGATTGCGGAGGTTGCGATGTGGAACTCCGAACCGGTCGGGAACTTAAATTGAAAACGCTGGAGGTGGAGTAGGCCATGTGTACAACCTGCGGCTGCGGCGGCGACAGCGCCGATGGCGTTGCTCACGAGCATGTCGGGCAGAACGGACTGCGTTATCGTCACGCGCATTCTCACCCCCATTCTCACCCTCATGAACCTGTGAATGGGCCGGCGCAGCCAGCGGACGCTGCAAAGCCGCGACAGTTGCAAGTCGAGCGCGATATTCTTGAGAAGAACAATGCCTTTGCTGCAGCCAATCGTCAGCGTTTCGAGCAGAACGGTGTACTGGCGCTGAACCTCGTTTCGAGTCCCGGGTCGGGCAAGACATCGCTTCTGGTGCGTACCATCGCTGCATTGCAGGGCAGTATCCCTCTGGCGGTGATCGAGGGAGACCAGCAGACGAGTCTCGACGCCGATCGCATCAGGGAAACAGGTGTGCGTGCCGTTCAGATCAATACGGGCAAGGGTTGCCATCTCGATGCCTTGCGCGTGCAGCAGGCGCTGGATGAGCTGTCGCCGCGTTCCGACTCGCTGCTGTTCATTGAAAACGTTGGCAATCTCGTCTGTCCGGCGGGGTTCGATCTCGGTGAGACGGCCAAGGTTGTCATCCTTTCGGTGACCGAGGGCGAGGACAAGCCGCTCAAGTATCCGGACATGTTCCGCGCTGCGCGCCTGATGTTGCTCAACAAGTGCGATCTCTTGCCGCATGTGCGTTTCGACGTGGCGCAGGTGATTGCCAATGCGCTTCGTGTCAATCCTGACATTACTGTCCTGCAGGTTTCCGCAGAAAGCGGCGAAGGGATGGATACTTGGCTCGACTGGCTCAGGAGCGAACATTCCGCTGTTCACTACCGCCAAAGGGAAAACGTTGCTGCGTTGAAACGGCGCATCGCCGAACTGGAAGCTCAACTTCTTTCACTACGCGCGCCGCTGGTTAAATGACGTTTCTCTCTTTCGCCCTGCCGATCGATACACCGCCAGTGCTGGCGTTGGGCGGCTGGTTGAAAGCTTCCGTTTCCGCCATGACAGGGCGGACAGCTGTGGTTTCCGAAACGATCGGCGATCTCGTTGATGTGGAGGCCTGTGACGCGCTGGAACAGATCGCGGATCGGCTATCTACGGAGTTTTTTCTTCGTCCGATCCTTGTTGCACATGATCTGCATCCGGATTTCTTCAGTACCCGCCTGGCTCTGAAGATCGCCGAACGGTTGGGGGAGGACGCCTTGGGAGTACAGCACCATCATGCGCATGTGGCCGCGGTGTGTGCAGAGCATGGTGTGGTTGAACCGGTACTCGGGTTGGCGATGGATGGCGTCGGGCTGGGTAGCGACGGTCAGGCGTGGGGCGGCGAGTTGCTGCGGGTCGACGGGTCGGACTTTCAGCGTCTCGGTTTCCTGTTTCCCTTGCGTTTACCTGGCGGCGATCGCGCCGCGCGCGAAACCTGGCGCATGGGGGCCTCGGCGCTGTTTGCCATTGGACGCCATGATGAGATCCTCGGGCGGTTCGCCGACCGGCCAGGGGCTGCGACAGTCGTGGCGATGCTTGAGCGCGATGTCAGCTGCCCGCCGACAAGCAGCCTTGGGCGCCTTTTCGATGCCGCGGCGGGATTGCTCGGCGTCTGTCCGGTGCAGTCGTTCGAAGGGGAAGCCGCGATGGCGCTGGAAAGACTGGCGGTGCGACACGGCGAGACTGCGCCTCTGAGGGCTGGCTACGAAGCCGGACAGATGCTCGATTTCCGTCCACTACTGACGTTGTTGGCAGATGGCGTCGAGGCCGGCTACGGTGCCGCGCTGTTCCATGCGACCGTTGCGGACGGCTTGGCTGCCTGGGTTCTGGGTGCGGTGGAGAAAACCGGGATCAGCCAGGTCGCCTGCGGCGGCGGCTGTTTTCTGAACCAGCTGCTCGTGCGTCGTTTATCGGAATTGCTGCAAGCGAACGGCATCGAAATGCTGACTGCGCGGCGGCTTTCGCCGGGCGATGCCGGTTTGTCGCTCGGGCAGGCTTGGGTCGGTGCCTGGCATCTTCTGGGGAGGTAATGCATGTGTCTGGCCATTCCGGCGCGGGTCGAGCAACTCCTTGACGACGGGAACGCCATCGTCGACCTCAGCGGTGTGAGAAAGGCGATATCGCTGGCGCTCGTCGAAGACGTGGCGGTTGGCGATTACGTCATAGTGCATGTCGGCTTCGCGTTGCAAAAGCTCAATATCGAGGAAGCCGAGCGCACGCTGGCGTTGTTTGCCGAGATGGGGCGAGCCGAGGGAATGGCGCCGTGAAATACATCGATGAATTCCGCAACGGCGAGTCTGCCCGACATCTTGCGGATGCCATAGCCAGTGAGGCGCGGGACGGGCAGCGCTATCATCTGATGGAGTTCTGCGGCGGACACACGCATGCCATTTCGCGTTATGGCCTTGCCGACCTGTTCCCACCGCCGGTCAGGATGATTCACGGACCCGGCTGCCCGGTGTGCGTGCTGCCGGTTGGGCGCATCGATCAGGCGATCCGGCTAACGCTGGAACACAAGGCGACGTTGTGCAGTTACGGCGACTGCCTCCGCGTGCCGGCTTCGCATGGCCTCTCTCTGCAGAAGGCCAAGGCGCAAGGGGGCGATGTACGCATGGTTTACGCGATTACCGACGCACTTGAATTGGCTCGGCAGAATCCGGACAAGCAGGTCGTTTTTCTCGCTATCGGCTTTGAGACGACGACGCCACCGACGGCGGTGGCTATCGAACGCGCCAAGGCACAGGGGCTCGAAAATTTCTCAATACTCTGCAATCACGTGCTGACACCGGCCGCGATGCGCGCGATTCTCGCCAATCCGGATGGTGTGCAACTCGACGGCTTTGTCGGCCCGGCACATGTGTCTACGGTGATCGGCAGCCGGCCGTACGAGCCGTTCGCCAGGGATTACGGCAAGCCTGTAGTCATTGCCGGTTTCGAGCCGCTCGACGTGCTGCAGGCGATCCTGATGCTGGTACGCCAGATCAACGCCGGCCGTGCGGAAGTGGAGAACGAATTCACTCGGGCGGTGACTCCGGAGGGAAACCGCAAGGCGCAGACACTGATGAACGAGGTATTCGAGTTGCGGGACAACTTCGAATGGCGTGGCCTCGGCACGTTGCCGCGAAGTGCACTGAAATTGCGCCCGGAATTCGCGGCATTCGACGCGGAAGCGCGATTCGCCGTTGATTACGTGCCGGTACCGGACAATAAGGCGTGCGAATGCGGAGCGATCTTGCGCGGCGAGAAGCGTCCGCAGGACTGCCGAATTTTTGGTAAGGCTTGCACGCCGGAGCGGCCCGTGGGCTCGTGCATGGTGTCGGCGGAGGGCGCCTGCGCGGCACATTATCAATACGGGCGGTTCAAGGACGTTGCGTCACAGAGTGCTCAGGGAGACGGTCGATGAAACCCGATTTGCGTCACGGCTGCGTTGAGATGGCCCACGGCAGCGGCGGCCGCGCCATGGCGAAGCTGATCGAGGAAGTGTTCACCAAGGTGCTCGGCAACGCCTATCTGGCACAGGGCGACGATGGGGCAGTGCTGCCACCGACTGCAGGTCGGCTGGTGATGTCGACCGACAGCCATGTCGTTTCGCCGCTGTTCTTTCCCGGCGGCGATATCGGCAGCCTGGCGGTGCATGGCACGGTCAATGACGTGGCGGTGATGGGGGCAAAGCCGCTCTACCTGTCGGCGGCTTTTATCCTCGAAGAAGGCTTGCCGTTGGCTGACCTGCAGCGCATCGTCGAATCGATGGCGCGTGCGGCGGGCGATGCCGGCGTGCTGGTCGTCACCGGCGACACCAAGGTGGTGGAGAGGGGAAAGGGCGACGGGGTGTTCATTACCACGACAGGCGTCGGCGTGGTTCGTGAGGGAGTCGCGTTGTCCGGAAACCGCGCCCGGCCGGGTGACGTTGTGCTGCTTTCCGGCTCCATCGGCGACCATGGGATGGCGATCCTTTCTCGACGCGAAGGGTTGAGCTTCGAGTCGCCGATCGTCTCCGACTCGGTGCCTCTCAACGGGCTAATTGAAGCAATGCTCGACACGGGCGCCGACGTGCGTGCGTTGCGAGACCCCACGCGTGGCGGGCTGGCAACGACACTCAACGAATTGGCGAAGCAATCCAAAGTCGGTATGCGGCTTGAGGAAGCGGCGGTGCCGGTAAAACCGGTGGTGGCCGCCGCGTGCGAATTCCTCGGACTCGATCCGTTCTACATTGCCAACGAGGGCAAGCTGGTCGCCCTCTGTGCGCCGCAGGACGCCGAGTGCTTGCTGGACGCAATGCGCGCCCATCCGCACGGTCAAGAAGCGGCAATCATCGGCGAGGTCGTAGAGGATCGGCATGGCTTCGTGCAGATGACCACCCGTTTGGGCGGTCAGCGCATTCTCGACTGGCTTTCCGGCGAGCCGCTGCCGCGCATTTGCTGAGTTCCTGGCTTTGTATTTGCTGGTGTGTTTTTCTATGCTGGAGATGGATTGCACGATTCGGCCGGCCGTGAAAACAAAGAGATAGGCGAAGCGCCGACGGGCCCCAGAATACGGGAGGGGAGCATGAGCAAGATACGCATTGCCACCGTCTGGCTGGACGGCTGCTCGGGGTGTCACATGTCGTTTCTCGACATGGACGAACGGCTGCTCGCGGTGGCCGAGAAGATCGATCTCGTCTACAGCCCGCTGGTCGATGCCAAGGTGTTTCCGGAGAACGTCGACCTGACGATCGTCGAAGGGGCAGTCAGCAGCGAGGACGATCTGCACAAGATCAAACTGGTTCGTTCGCGCACCAAGCTGTTGATGGCGCTCGGCGACTGCGCGGTGACCAGCAACGTGCCCGGCATGCGCAACTACTTCAAGCGCGACGAACTGCTGCGCCGGGCGTACGTCGAGAACGCCTCGGCCAATCAGGGGATTCCGACCGAGGTGATTCCAACGCTGCTGCCTAAATCGAAACCGGTCCACGAATTCGTCAAGGTCGATATCTTTGTCCCCGGTTGTCCGCCACACGCGGAGATCATCTTCAGCGCGGTTGCCGCCTTGCTTGAAGGGCGCATGCCGGAATTGGAACCGCTGGCACGTTTCGGCTGAAATTTGGCGCAGATCAAGGGAGGCGTCATGACCCAAACCATCACCATCGATCCGGTCACCCGCATCGAGGGGCATTCGAAGATCACCATCAAGCTAGACGATGATGGGCAGGTCGACGTCGCACGCCTGCACATTACCCAGTTTCGCGGTTTCGAAAAGTTCACCGAGGGACGGCCTTATCAGGAGATGCCTTCGCTGACGGCCCGCACCTGTGGAATCTGCCCGATAAGCCATCTGCTTGCTTCGGCCAAGGCATGCGATGACCTGATGGCGGTGACGATTCCAGCGTCGGCGGCGATGCTCCGCCGCGTCATCAACTTCGGGCAACTGATTCAGTCGCACGCCCTGAGCTTTTTTCACCTGAGTTCGCCAGACCTCCTGCTGGGTATGGATGCCGATCCGGCAAACCGGCACATTCTCGGTGTGGCGGCGAAATTTCCGGAGCTTGCGAAGGACGGTATCTGGCTGCGCAAGTTCGGGCAGCAGATGATCGAACGCTTGAGCGGCAAGCGCATTCACCCGACGTGGATTGTTCCGGGAGGCGTCGCCGGCCCGCTGAGCGAGGCCGCGCGTGACGAAATTCTCGCCGAACTGCCGCAGGCGCTGGCGATCGCGCGCAAGACGCTCGACTGGTTCAAACCTGTCATTGGCAACTTCCAGGCCGAGATCGACAGTTTTGCCAGCTTCCAAAGCCTGTTCGTAGGGCTGGTTGGGCCGGATGGGGCGATCGAGCACTACGATGGCCATCTGCGCGTCGTCGATGCACAACGCAAGATCGTCGTGGACAAGATCGCGGCCAAGGATTACGCGACGTATATCGGCGAGGCGGTCGAGCCGGACAGTTACCTGAAGTCGCCTTACTACAAGCCGATCGGTTACCCCGAGGGGCTGTATCGCGTCGGCCCGCTGGCGCGCCTCAACGTCTGCGAACGCATGGGAACACCGCTGGCCGAGCAGGAGCTTGCCGATTTTCGTGCCCTGCAACCGGAGGGGGCGGTGCTCAGTTCGTTCCATTTCCACTACGCGCGCCTCGTCGAGATCCTCCATGCGCTGGAGCGTGTCGCCGAGTTGCTCGCATCGCCAGACATCCTGAGCAAGGACGTGCGTGCGATTGCCGGCCCGAACAAGCGGGAAGGCGTAGGCATCTCGGAGGCCCCACGCGGCACGTTGATCCACAATTACCGCATCGACGACAACGGGCTGATCGCCTGGGCCAACCTGATCATCGCTACCGGGCACAACAACCTCGCCATGAATCAGGGCATCACGCAGGTGGCCAAGCGTTTCGTCGATGGCAAAAAGCTCGCCGAGGGGGCGCTCAACCGCGTCGAGGCCGTGATCCGCTGCTACGACCCCTGTCTGAGCTGTTCGACGCATGCACTCGGGGAAATGCCGTTGCGCATCGAGTTGCTCGATGCTTCCGGCGAATTGCTGGACGCATGCAAACGGGGCTGATCATGGGCCAGCGACTGCCTACGGTGACGCCAACGACGCTGGTTATAGGGTACGGCAACGATCTGCGTAGCGATGATGCAGCTGGCGTACGGGCGGCCAGTCTGCTTGCCGAGCATCATCGGGAGCACCGGACCATCGTCGTGCAACAGCTCACACCCGAGTTGGCCGCCGACATCGCGATGGCCGACTGCGTGGTGTTCCTCGATGCCTATCCGGCCGAGAAGGACAGCGCCTCGCTTCGCGTCGAGCGTGTTCGCGAAGATGGCGAAGTGCATGACTCGGCGCTTGGCCATCATAGCGATCCGGCGAGCCTTGTCCGCTTGTCACGCTATCTGTTCGGTACGGCGCCGGAAGCCTGGGTGGTCGGTATCCCGGCATTCAGCTTCGATGCCGGGGAGGTGACGTCGCCCGCGACGTCTTTCTGGATCGACGAGGCGGTTGGCTTGGTCGAGGGGAGCGCGTTTTTCAGGGAATAACGGAATGAAACCGGGCTTTCGTCCGAGCGAAGGCATGGTGAAAGGAAAGGGGACCGAAAATGCTTGCGTCAGACAAC
Source organism: Propionivibrio sp. (assembly GCA_003249625.1). The sequence goes on from QKII01000373.1 coordinate 9,365, forward strand.
ACGCCTCTCCCGAACGAGATCATCGACGAAATTGTCGCTCGCCATCCGGACAAGACCGGTGACGTGCTCAGCGTGCTGGAGGAAATTCAGCAGGCGCACCCGCTCAAGTACCTGCCGCGCGAGACGTTGGACTACGTGGCGTGCCGCATGGGCGTGTCGCGCTCGCAGGTGCTTAGCGTCGCCACCTTCTATTCGTTCTTCAACCTCGCGCCGCAGGGGCGTCACACGGTCACCGTCTGTCGGGGCACGGCCTGCCACACGCGCGGGTCGAAGCAGTTGCTTGATTCACTCAAGGCCGGCGCCGGCTTCCGCGAGGACGTGGAGGATGCGGCCGGCGCGGCGACGTCGTTTACCACGCCGGATTTCGGAATGACCATTCGCACCGTCGCCTGTTTCGGTCAGTGCGCACTGGCACCCGTCGCGGCGATCGACCACGAGATTTATGGACATATCAGCGACTTCAAGCTGAAGAAGCTCGTCGCCGCCATTGATGAAGGGAAGGCATCATGAGAATCCACGATCTCGACGGCCTGCACGACATCCGTCGCACCGGACTGATGAAGCTCCTTCCCGG
>QKII01000100.1 GCA_003249625.1 Propionivibrio sp.
GGGTTTCGTCGAACCGGCGCTGATGCAGTATGCGGTGCGCCTCGTCTGCGCCACGCGCCAGCCGGCGAAGTACGGTCTGCCCGAGTTTGAACCGTGGATTACCTTCGGGGCCAGCCCGCGCGCGACGATCAACCTCGTCGAGGGTGCGCGGGCGCTGGCGTTCCTGCGCGGCAGGGACTACGTCTTGCCGGAGGACATGAGCGAACTCGTCCCCGATGTACTACGGCACCGACTCGTGCTTTCCTACCAGGCGCTCGCCGAGGGGATGACAGCCGACGCCATCATCGCCAAACTGACGCAGCACATCCCCGTCCCGGTTAAGGCGCTGGAAAGCCATGTCCAGGCCAGTTAGTCCGGCCGATGCCGAGCAGTTGCTGCTGCGCCTTGAGTGGACGGTAATCCGGCGGCTTGACGGACTGCTGCACGGCGACTATCGATGCTTTTTTCGCGGACCGGGCATCGATCTCGCCGACCTGCGCGAGTACCAATACCACGATGATGTGCGCCACATCGACTGGAACGTGACCGCGCGCATGCAGACACCGTACGTGCGTGTCTTCAACGAGGATCGCGACCTTACTGCCTGGTTCCTGCTCGATCTCTCGGCCTCGCTAGATTTTGGAGCACGTGTGAAGAAACTGGCCGTTTCAGCCCAGTTTGTCGGCGTGCTGGCGCGGCTGCTCACGCGCCATGGCAACCGTGTCGGCGCGTTGTGCTACGGAAGTTCAGTCGACACCGTCGTCCCGGCGCGCAGTGGGCGGCGTCACGTGTTGCACCTGCTGCACGTCCTGCTCGCCCGGCCGGTGACCCAACCGGCACCGACACAACTCGCCACGCTGCTCGACCACGCGGCGCGCGTGGTACCGCGACGTTCGCTGGTGTTCGTCGTATCGGACTTTATCAGTGCCTCGGGTTGGGAAGAGTCCCTCGGACACTTGGCGCTACGCCACGAAGTCATCGCGGTGCGCCTGTCCGACCCGCTCGAACACGAACTGCCAGATATCGGCATGCTGCTTCTGCAGGACAGCGAGAGCGGCGATCAACTGTTCGTCGATACGCACGACAAGGGGTTCCGCAAGCGCTTTGCGGAACTCGCCGCACAGCGCGAAGAGAAACTGCGCGACAGCTTCGCCAACGCCGGCGTTGACGCGCTCGAACTTTCCACTGACAGCGATCTGCTTGATGCCCTGCTGCGCTTCGCCGAACTGCGAGAATTGCGTAGTCGCGCAACCAGCGGGGGCGGCATGCCAACACATCTCGAAGCTCGCCAGGCGTCGGAGGCTGGCAGACCATGACCTTCCAATGGCCGCTGATGCTCTGGGCGTTGTTGACTGTTCCTGCGCTGATTGCCCTGTACCTGCTCATCCTGCGCCGCAAGCGGCAAGCGGCGCTACGCTACGCCAATCTCGGACTGGTACGCGAGGCGCTGGGCCCAGGCAACCGCCTGCGTCGCCATATCCCTCCGGCGCTATTCCTGCTGGCCCTGACACTGATGTTGTTGGCCACCGCGCGCCCGTTCTCCATGGTGATCCTGCCAACGCAACAGGAAACGGTGATCCTGGCCATGGACGTCTCCGGCAGCATGCGGGCCAACGACGTGCAACCGAATCGGCTGGAAGCAGCACAAGCGGCCGCGAAAGCGTTTCTTACCGAACTGCCGCCACGCACCAAGGTCGGCATCGTCGCCTTCGCCGCCACGGCCTCGGTCGTGCAGGCGCCGACCCTGTCACGTGAGGACCTCGTCGCAGCCATCGACCGATTCCAGTTGCAGCGTGGCACCGCCACCGGCAGCGGCCTGATCGTCGCCCTGGCCACACTGTTCCCGGATGCTGGCATCGACATCAGCCAGTTGATTTATGGCCGTCCTTTGCAGAGCAACAGCAATGCGCCGATCGGTCAAACCAGGAAACCCAAAGAGGATTTCGTTCCCGTCGCCCCGGGATCGAACCACTCGGCGGCCATCATCCTGCTCACCGACGGCCAGCGCACGACAGGGCCGGATGCTGCGGAAGCGGCGAAAATGGTCGCCGAGCGTGGCATTCGCGTCTATACCGTCGGCTTCGGTACCAAGGAAGGCGAGACGATCGGCTTCGAGGGCTGGTCCATGCGCGTGCGCCTCGACGAAGAAAGCCTCAAGAACGTCGCGGAAATCACCCACGGCGAGTATTTCTACGCAGGAACAGCCGTCGACCTGAAGAAGATCTACGAGTCGCTGACGGCGAAGATTGCCTTCGAGAAGAAACAGACGGAGATCACCGCGCTGTTCGCCGCTGTCGCGGCGTTTCTGGCAATTATCGCAGCCGGCCTGTCGTTATGGTGGTACGGGCGGGTCCTTTAACCCGCCACCCGCTGCATTGCAACCTTCCCCCGGCTCGCGCCGGGGGACTCGTCATTACGCCGAGAACAGCCAGGGTTGCGCAGCCTTGTGCTTCGTTTCGAACGCACGGATTTCGTCAGCATGCTGCAGGGTCAGGCCGATTTCATCGAGACCGTTGAGCAGGCAATGCTTGCGGTGCGGCGTGATGTCGAAGGTGAAGCTGAAGCCGGTCGGCGTCGTCACGGTCTGCGCGGCAAGATCGACGTCGAGCTTGTAGCCTTCCGTTTCCGCGCATTCCTTGAATAGCCGGTCGACAACCTCGGCCGAGGCCACGATCGGCAACACGCCGTTCTTGAAGGTGTTGGCGAAGAAAATGTCGGCGAACGATGGGGCAATGATCACGCGGAAGCCGTAGTCCTCGATGGCCCACGGCGCATGCTCACGGCTCGACCCGCAGCCGAAATTGTCTCGCGCCAACAGCACTTCCGACCCTTGGTAGCGCGGCTGATTGAGCACGAAGTCCGGGTTTTTCGGCCGATTCGTGCAGTCCATGCCGGGTTCGCCGTAGTTGGTATAACGCCACTCGTCGAACAGGTAGGGGCCAAAACCGCTACGCTTGATCGATTTGAGGAACTGCTTGGGGATGATCGCGTCGGTATCGACGTTGGCGCGGTCGAGCGGGCATACAAGCCCGTTGAGGCGGGTAAAGGGTTTCATGAAATGCTCTCCTCTCAGGCTTGACGGACGTCGACAAAGTGGCCGGCGATGGCGGCGGCGGCGGCCATCGCCGGGCTTACCAGATGGGTGCGCCCGCCGGGGCCCTGCCGGCCTTCGAAGTTGCGGTTGGAAGTCGAAGCACAGCGCTCGCCCGGTGACAGGCGGTCGGCATTCATCGCCAGACACATCGAGCAACCCGGCTCACGCCATTCGAAACCGGCTTCGGTAAAGATCTTGTCAAGCCCCTCGGCTTCGGCCTGACGCTTGACGATGCCGGACCCCGGCACGACCAGCGCCAGCTTGACGTTGGCGGCGACCTTCTTGCCCTTGGCTATGGCCGCAGCCGCACGCAGATCCTCGATACGTGAATTGGTGCACGAACCGATGAAAACCTTGTCGATCTTGATGTCTGTGATCGGCATGTCGGCCTCGATGCCCATGTATTTCAACGCACGCTCGATGCTGCCACGGCGAATGGGATCACTCTCGCTGGCTGGATTCGGCACCTTGCCGCCGACTGACGTCACCTGCTCCGGTGAGGTCCCCCAAGTCACCTGCGGCTGGATGTCAGCTGCATTCAGTTCGATGACGGTATCGAACTCGGCGTCGGCATCTGATTTGAGGGTTTTCCAGTAAGCAACCGCCTTGGCCCAATCGTCGCCCTTCGGCGCAGCCGGACGGCCTTCCAGATAACTGATCGTCTTGTCGTCAACGGCCACCAGACCAGCGCGCGCGCCACCTTCAATCGCCAGGTTGCACAACGTCATGCGCCCTTCCATCGACAAGCCTTCGACGGCCGTACCGCCGAATTCGACGCAGTAGCCCGTACCTCCGGCGGTGCCGATACATCCGATGATCGCCAGAGCCATGTCCTTGGCTGTAACACCCTCGCCAAGCTGTCCATTGACCTTGATCAACATGGATTTCGATTTTTTCTGCACCAGCGTCTGGGTGGCCAGCACGTGCTCGACCTCGGAGGTCCCGATGCCGTGCGCCAGCGCTCCGAAAGCGCCATGCGTTGCCGTGTGGCTGTCACCACAGACGACGGTCATGCCCGGCAGCGTCGCACCGTTTTCCGGCGCAATGACGTGGATAATGCCCTGGTTGGCATGCTTGAACGGGAAGTAGATCTGCGCGCCGAATTCCTTGATGTTGGCATCCAGCGTATCGACCTGCAGCTTGGAGACCGGATCTTCGATGCCCTTGTCCCAGTTGTTGGTCGGCGTATTGTGGTCAGGTACCGCAACCACCGTTTCCTTGCGCCATGGCTTGCGCCCGGCCATGCGCAGCCCTTCGAAGGCCTGCGGGCTGGTCACCTCGTGAACGAGGTGGCGGTCGATGTAAAGAAGACAGGTGCCATCCGCTTCCTGGCGAACGACGTGGCTGTCCCACAGCTTGTCGTAAAGGGTCTTGCCGGCCATTTGAATCTCTCCTAACAAACACGCCGTTCTGGCGTACCGACGGGGAACCCGGCGCCTCTCGCCGGGAATGTGCGCGATATTAGCGAGCCCTCTATACCCTGACAAGACGAGTATTTATACTGGTATAAGTACTAACAGCCAGGAAGCAAAACGTGAAGAATGAAGCCGCCCGCGCCCGCAGAAAAGAGCTTGCCGCCTTCCTGCATGCCTTGCGCAGTCGCAGCCAGCCAACGGATTTCGGGTTTCCCGCCGGCAGTCGTCGCCGCACTGCCGGTCTTCGCCGCGAGGAGATGGCCCAACTCGTCGGCATCAGTGCTACCTGGTACACATGGATTGAACAGGAACGCGAGGTCAACATTTCCGCCGACGCGCTCGACCGCTTGGCCGCCAACCTTCGCCTGACGCGTAGCGAGCGCGCCTATCTCTTCGAAATCGCCGATCGCCGCGATCCGCGACCCGGCCATTCCGAGAGCGACAATGTGCCGCCGCTGCTGATCGAATTGCTGGCCGATATCGGCGTACCGGCCTACCTGATGGGGCGCTACTGGGATCTGATCGCCTGGAACAATGCAGCCGCCGATCTATTCGCCGGTTGGCTGGATGCTCCACGCAATGACGACGAACCGCCCAACCTGTTGCGCTTCGTCTTTCTCATGCCGCAAACCCGGACATTCCTCGTCGATTGGGAAGCACGTGCGCGACGGATCACGGCCGAATTCCGTGCCGACTGCCGCAACAGCCTGGAAGATCCTGCTCTGCTCCAACTTGTCGACGAACTCTCAGCCGGTAGCTCCGACTTCGCCCGTTTCTGGAAGCAGCACGACGTACTCGAGCGCCAGGGCGGCGAGCGCGGCTTTCTACACCCTCAACGCGGCGAGATCACCTACCAACAGGCGACGCTGCGGCCGGACGAGCACGAACACCTGAAATTTGTGATGCTCAAGCCGATGTAGGGGGATTCAGCCAGATCAGCGAGGCCATCCGCCCCGTCTGCCCGTCGCGACGGTAGGAGAAAAAACGCTCCTTCTCGGTAACCGTGCAGAAATCGCCTCCGGATACGTGCGCAATACCCATCCTCGCCAATCGTTGGCGTGCAAGCAGATAGATATCGGCGAGCCACTTGCCATGGGCCACGGGCTTGAATGCCTCGGCTGCCTCTGGCGCATCCGCCATGAAGGAATCACGCACCTCGCCACCAACCTCGAAGGTGCGTGGCCCGATGGCCGGACCGAGCCAGGCTATTATTTCGCGACCAGGAACGGCCATCGCCGCGACCGTTGCTTCGAGCACGCCCGAAAGCAATCCGCGCCATCCAGCATGTGCTGCTGCCACGACCGTTCCTGCCGTATTGCAGAACAGCACCGGAAGGCAGTCGGCTGTCATCACGACGCATGCCACTCCCGGTTGGCTGGAAAATGACGCATCGGCTTCAGGCCGAGTCGCTGCGCCGACAAACTCCGCGGCATTAACGACCCTTGTGCCGTGAACCTGATTGAGCCACACCGGCATGCCGCCAACATGCCGGCAGACGATGGCGCGATTGTCGGTAACTGCCGCCGGTTCGTCGCCAACGTGATCGCCAAGATTAAGGCTGAAAAATGCATTGCCGCTGACACCGCCACTGCGTGTCGTCACGAGACAGCTCACACCCGTCGGCGCCGGCCAGTCGGGAATAATCGGTTCAAACCTACTCGAGATCGTCATCCTCGTCCTCGGGACCATCGCCGCGAGCGTAGATGATTTCAGGACCGTCCTCGAAGTCGTCGTCCCAATCCTCATCATCCTCTTCGGCCGCCTGCGCCTCGAAAGCCAGCATGCGTGCCGTCGCGATCAATTCGTCCATATCTTCCGGCAATTCCGACTTCCAGAGCATCGTTTTCCCGGTCTTCGGATGCACCAGCCCTAGTCGCCGCGCATGTAACGCCTGGCGCGGGAACACCGGACCAATGGGAATGCGGCTCGCCCCGCCACCATAGATCGGGTCACCGACCAACGGATGGCCAATCGACGCCATATGCACGCGAATCTGGTGCGTCCGTCCGGTTTCCAGCGCGCATTCGACGAGCGTGCAGTCAATGAAGCGCTCGACGATGCGGTAATGAGTACGTGCCGGCTTGCCACTACGCACGACGGCCATCTTCGTGCGCTGTGTCGGATGGCGGCCGATCGGCGCATCGACCGTACCGGCGCGTTCCACGTTGCCACGTACCAGCGCATAGTAGTAGCGCTTGACCGATCGGGCCTGCAACTGACGGACGAGATCTGTCTGTGACTCAAGCGTGCGCGCAACGACCATCAGCCCACTGGTGTCCTTGTCCAGTCGGTGCACAATGCCAGCGCGCGGCACCTGCTCCAGCGACGGATCGTGATGCAGCAAGGCATTCTGCAACGTGCCGCTCCAGTTGCCGCTGCCTGGATGCACTACCAGACCGGCCGGTTTGTCGACGACGATGATCGACTCGTCCTCGTAGACGATTTCCAATGGGATGGCTTCCGGGCGCGACGAGAGAGACTGCGCATCGGGGGCTTCATCCAGATCAACGAGTTCCCCGCCCCATAATTTGCATTTCGGATCGGAGACGATTTCGCCATTGACCTTCACGCGGCCATCGCGAATCCAGTTCTGCAAGCGGCTGCGCGAGTGCCTGGGCCAGAAACGGACCAGCACCAGATCGAGTCGCCGTCCGCTGTCTTCGTCCGGAACCCTTAAGGCATGGCAATCGTTTGCGCTATAATCGCCGCGCTTTTCACATTGATTTTCCTGTTCCAAATCCTTGGAACAGCTGGTATCTATCTTTTCAGGTGGGATGTTCATCATGCGTAGTTTAGCGGCAATCGCAGCGCTTTTTCTCGCCATGTTCCTTTCGGGCTGCGGATTGCTGCCGGAAGTCAAGGACGAGACCGTCGGCTGGTCAGCCAACAAGCTCTATACCACCGCGAAGGAGTCGCTGAACGAAAGCGCCTACGAAAACGCCATCAAGTATTATGAAAAACTTGAGTCACGTTACCCTTACGGACGATTCGCCCAACAGGCTCAAATCGACGTCGCATACGCCTACTGGAAGTCCGGCGAACCGGCATCGGCGCTCGCTGCGTGCGATCGCTTCATCAAACTGCATCCAAACCACCCGAACGTCGACTACGTCTATTACCTGCGCGGGCTGATCAACTTCAACGAGGACATGGGACTGTTGGGCCATCTCAGCTTACAGGACATGACCGAACGCGATCCCAAAGGCGCACGCGAATCCTTTGATGCCTTCCGTGAACTGATCAGCCGCTTCCCCGAGAGCAAATACACTCCCGACGCCACGCTGCGCATGACCTATCTCGTCAATGCTCTGGCCAAGATCGAAGTTCACGTGGCACGCTACTACATCAAGCGCGGCGCCTACCTTGCCGCAATAAACCGGGCTCAATACGCTGTGAAATCCTATCCCGACGTACCGGCTACAGAAGAAGCGCTGTTTATCATAGTCAAGGCCTACGACCTGCTCGGCATGAACGACCTTCGCGACGATGCCGAACGCGTCATGCGCAAGAACTTCCCGAACAGCGTCTATTACACACGCGGTCTGGATCAACCGGACAAGGGTCCGTGGTGGAAGCTCTGGTAGGCCCCGGTTCGCAGGCCCGCGCGATTCGGGCCGGAATCCTTATCGGATTCTAACGCCGCCAGCCGCGCGGGGAACCACGTTCCTCACGCCAGTAGCCGCCCTCCTGACGCCAGTTTCGACCATCCTGCTGCCAGCGATGTGGCACCCAGACATGGCCCTGACGTGGTGGCGCCCAGCGCCCCGGGACCCAGACATGGTGTCCACGTGACCAATTCCAGTAACCACCAATCCAGACATAGCCGGTAACCGGGGGCACTCCGACATATTCCACGCGCGGTGGTGGTGGCGCCACGACAACTGGCTCGCCATAGTAGGGGCCGCCCGCCGGAACGGGGGCAACAACGCATGCGGACAGGGAGATCGCGGAAGCGGCAAGAGTGCCGACAAGAGATGGCTTGTTCATGATTCGCTCCTTGAAAATGAAGGGACACGTCCATAAACGTTTGAGACCTCGAAGGGAGGACGCTATTGCCGCGAAGTTACGCTCTCTTACAAGTGCCGCAGAACAGAAACACTTTCAGTACTTCAGTATCGCTTAGCGGTGAACCAGTACTGGAATTTTCGAATGGGCCAGCACCTTTTGCGTCTCGCTGCCCAACAGCAAGGCGGAAACACCTTTTCGCCCATGCGACGCCATAAAGATCAGGTCGCATTTTTTCTTTGCAGCCACCTGCAGAATCGCATCGGCAGGAAAATCCCCAGTCACGCTGACGCACTCGCACTGCACACCGGCCTTCTGCGCTGCTTTCTCGAGCGCTGCCAGATGGCGGGTCGTGGCCTTCCGAATCACTTCAGCGTGCTCATCCGGAGGCATGTAACCGACGGGAATAATCCCCTCGTAGATCAGCGGCGTGGCTGTTGGCGCAACGAAAAGGCCCGTCACCCCCGCGCCGATGGCTTTTGCCAAGGCAATCCCTGCCTTGACCGCACCGGCCGAAAGTTTGGAACCGTCGGTCGGAATCAGGATGTTTTTGTACATGATTGATCCAATCAAAAAAACTATCGGCAAGCACTCAGCCAGCGAACGGAATCACCCAGATGACCATACCTAAAAGGTAGCAAACAATCGTCGAGACGACGACAAACGGGACGGTCCACGAAAGGAACTCACGCAATGAAATCTTGCGCCGTTCTTCGTTCTGACAAATATTCAGCGCCGCGAACAGGGCCGGCGCGCCAGCGACCGTGAGGTTACTGCCCAGGGTGCCGGACCAAAGCAACATCCACCACAACGGCCAATGCGGCGACACGGTGTTATCGAGATCTTTGATGGTGTGCAGAAAGGTCAGAATATAGGCGTCGTGTTCGACGATGCCGACGATCGGCACGGTGACCCAGTAGAGAAGCGATGCACCGAGCACATAGCTCTGGGCGAACAAGGGACGGAACTGATCCGCCAGATATTCCAGGATATGCACCTTCTCCAGGCTGCCGACCAAGGCAAATAGCGCGATGTAGAAGAACACCGCTCGCCAGTCGAGTTCGCCGAGGACCTCCTCGAAATCAGGCGCGTTGGTGCGTTCACCGAGTACCTCAAGCAACAGTACCAAGGTGATGGCACCGGTCATGGCGATAAATCCAAGCTGGACCCCAAGTGCCTGGCGGAACGCCATCCCCAGCACCGTCATCAGGAACCATGCAACGACGACCGTAGCGAACAACGGATTCGGAATGTGAGCCTCTACGCCGAGTGTGCTGATATCGACGTCCATCCGTTTCTTGTGGGAACGGAATCCATACACGTACATGGCACCGAGCGTTATGGCGAAGGTAATCATAAGGATCGGAAAGGATGACATACGTCCCGAGTGGACAAAGAAGTCCATGAACTCAGCGCCTGCCACACTGTGCAGCATCTGCGGAGGAAGATCACCGAGGAGCATGGCCGACCCCATGAAGTTTGAAGCGAGGCCGATCATCAAAATCAGCGGCGTAACCGAGATCTTCAGTGCACGCGCCAGGGGCAGCGCCACCGGCGCCATCATCAGGATCACCACCACATTGTCTACGAACAGCGAGATGATGCCCGCCAACGCCGCCAGAATCATCACCAACAGCCCGGCTCGGCCGCCGGACAACTTAAGAGCCTGCACCGCAAGCCAACTGGGAATTCCCGTTTTTCCGAAATACGAGGCAATGACCCAGACACTGACCAAAATCGCCATGACGTTCCAGTCGACCATGGCGAAAGCTTCCATTTCCGTCATGACACCGACCCAGACCATAGCCACTACGCCGATCAGTGCTGAAACGGTGCCGTCGAATACGTTGATGATCACCGCTACGATTGTCGCCGCAAAGATCGCAACGGCTGTCCAGGACATTGCGTCCATTACACCCTCCCTTGAGATTCACTGAAGACCTGTTGAGAATAGCTTGTTGCCGGACCTTGAGTAAGGGCGAGGCACGCACAGACCGCGCGGGATCGCAGGCGTGAGAGGCACTTCCGACAAGTCGAATATGATCAGATATACATCGATTTTATGGATGTATCCAAAATTCCACTATCAGCCATGTCGGAACTGAACTACCGACATCTGCGATATCTCCGGATGGTCGCATAGACCGGGAGCATTGCCCGCGCTTCGGTTATGGAACAGCACTACGCAATCACTACCGAGCGCCACCTGCCCCACCCTGCCGTCGTCGAAATCAGCAAATCGGCGCGCGATGTTGTTTTTACGAATCAGAAACAGACACTCTCAGGCTGACTGTTTGATTGCCAGTACGGCCTGGTTACGCAACGTGCGAAGCAACGCCAGCTCCTTTTCCGGAATCACGATCTCGCCAGCGCTGTCGCCATCGGCGTAGATCATCGCGACCGGGTTGTTCTTGATGCACAGCGGAAAAATGACGAAGGTTCCCGCATTGATCCCCGAGCGATACCAGTCAGGAATCCGCCCCGCGATTTTCGGGTCATTGGTATCGGTGATCAGGATATCCACGCCTTTCGACAAGGCGGCATGAAAAATATCCGGCGTGTAAGCCAGCGAGAAACTGAAACGCTTGGCCGTTTCCTGCGCATCCGGCCCGAAGCCGAAGCGGCCGAGCATAACGTTACTGCGCGCATCACGCACGCAGAGGATGACCCGTTTGAAGCCCTTGGCCCGGTACATGGTTTCCAGAATGATGCGCAGGATGTCGTTGAGCTTGAAATCCTCCACCAGCGTGTTGCTGATGTCCTGGATTCCGGCCATCAGAATCGCTTCGGGACTGCCGACCCGCGAGATCGTATCCTCCGGACCGTCGCCCGGCGAACTACCGGGCGCCCCGTGTGGAACGGCATCGGCGAGCACGGTATCGGACCCGGCACCGTCATCCGGATCAGCACCGGCAGGACGCGCTTTTTCATCCAGCGTACCAGGTTGAGCACTCCACGCCTGAACCTGGCGGCCAAAGACCGACTGCTTCAGGCTGATCCCGATGATTCCGGCGAAGTGCGCAACATCCTGAAACGATTTTTCCATCGTCTCGCGCAACGCTTTTTCGTCCAGGCCAATGTTGTCGCCAAAACGTGCCGTGACTTTGCGCAGTTCCTTCTCCCGATTGGCTGGTTCCACTTCTGCCACCAGCGTGCACAGTTCGTTGGAAAACGCCGAGAGGATGCGCATCCGGTCCTCGGAGGTATTGGCCTTGCGAACGTTCCCGGTGGGCAATTTGCGCATGCTGTTCACAATGAGACTCGGAAATCCCCAGCTTTGGGCAATGCCGATCCCCAGATCCTCGAAGGTGATGCCAAGCACCTGGATTGTTGCCGCATCCTCGCTGCACGACTTCTGCTCGATAACCCGCCGGATCTCATCGGTTTCGTCAGGGAAATAATACTGGCTCAACAAACGGCCAAGGTTGTAGAACATTGCGCAGATGAACAACTGTTCGACCTCACGTGGCGCTGTTTTCTCACCTATATCCTTGCCCAGAATCCCGGCCAGATTGGCGCGCAGGAACTCTTCCTTGAGCTGGATGGTGTTGCCCTTGTTCTTCAGATGCTCGAAGAGCAGGACAGTCACTGCGATATTGCGCACGGCGTCGAAGCCGAGAACCAGCACCGCACGCGAGATTGTACTGATGTTGCCGCCGCCAGCCTGCCGATAGAACGCCGAGTTAACCAGCCGGAGGATCTTGTTGGTCAACGAAAAATCCTTGAGGATCGAATTCGACAGCGTGGCGATGCTCTCCCGGTCGGAGGTGGTGATCTTGTTGATCATGCTCACCGAGTCCGACAATGCGGGGAAATCGCTCCGGTGACGCATCCGCCGCAGGAGGAATTCCACGGTACTCTGCCGCGCATCTGCCGCCGCTACCGGTTCTTCAGGCGTCTGGTAGGCATCCAGTGCTTCGCGCAGTTGCGCCGCCGTCGCGATACGTTGCTGCGGATCTCGTGCGATGGCCTTGTAAAGGATGCTCAGCAGCCGCTCATCGAGTTCGAAGCCAGCCCCCTCGGGCACGCGCACATCGTTTTCGACGAGGTACTGGATCATTGCCGCGGCATCCTTGCCCTGCGCGCCCTTCTTGCCGGTGAGCAATTCAAACAGAACCAGGCCCAGAGAAAAAACATCCGTGCGCTCGCTGCTTTCGCGCGCGCCGATGTACTCGGGCGCCATGTAGGCGGGCGTACCCATGAACGAATCGCCTTCCTTCGCGAGCGTTTCCATCCGTGCAGCAATACCGAAATCCATCACCCGCGGAGTACCGTTTTCGTCAACGAGGATATTGCTCGGTTTGATGTCGCGATGGATGATTCCCGCCGCATGCGCGTGAGTCAGCGCCTCAAGTACCGGAACGATCAACCCGATCGCCTTTGCTGGCGTTTGCCGCCCGCTCTTGCGAATCACTTCCGCGAGATTCGTGCCTGGCACGTATTCGAACACCAGGTAGAGATCGCCGTCCTCCTCACCCGCTTCGAAAATCGGCACGATGTTCGGATGGCGCAACTGGCTGACCAGCCGGGCCTCCGACAACAACTGCTGATTTTTCTGTGGATCGGACTTTGAAAAGTGCAACGTCTTGATCGCAACTTCGCGCTGCAGATGCGGATCGCGGGCAAGATAAACCACGCTCTGGGAGCCCTTCCCCAGTTCGCGCAAGACTTCGAAACGACCGATCTTCCTGCTCATCCCGCCCCCACCGGAATCCTCCGGAATTCATTTACGGGCATTCTATCAGGCAGTCGTTTGGGGCTGGAGTTCCTCCGCAGCACTCATCTTCGAGCAATTGCGACTACCCCATGATCACTCAAGGTTTCGAAAAAGCTCGCAGACTTAGTTGATTCGGCAATGGGCCAGAAAGTTGACCTCAATCACGCATTTTTCCGATATCGACCCAGACCAGCGTCCCCGCCGCGTCTCCATTGGATCCAACGACGATGGCGGCTTGCCCGAACCCGGCAGCCAGCGCGCAAACCTGACTTTCCGGTGCGTCGAAGATGCAAAAGCCGGGTTCGTCCGGCCAACGCCCGCCGTCAGCCCGATTCCGTGCGGAAACATAGCGCCACCCCAGCGTCTCGATGCTTTTCCGGAGCGCCTCGTTCCGTGCTGCATTCTGTAAGGGGGTCGGTTGTCCGCCGGGATTGCAGGCGGTGATGATTGCCCAGTTGCTGGCATCCTCGTCATTGAGCCACGACGCGAAACTCGGGTGAGCCTCTCCGATCCGCAGATCGAAGCGCTCACCGCGTACATCGACGCAATACGTTGTCGCCAGGAAGGACGCCTCAAGTTCCGGAGTGTTCATCACCCCCAACCATTCGTTAGCGTGACAGGAAGGCTAACGGTACCGTAACTAGTTGAGGAAATGCAACAAGCGCAAGGACAACGAGCACCTCCGCGAGCAGGAACGGCCACATTCCCGCCACAACGCGACCGACAGGCAACTTGCCGACACCGCACACCGCCGTCAGCGACGTCCCGACCGGCGGCGTGATCAGACCGATCGCGTTGGCCATCACGAAAACGACCCCGAAATACACCGGATTGATTCCCGCCTGTTTGACCACCGGCATCAGCACCGGTGCCAGGATCAGGATGTTCGGTGTCATGTCCATCGACGTTCCGATCACCAGCGTAATCAGCACGACGGCGAGCATGAACAATTTGGGCGATTCGAGCAGACCTCCGAGCATGCCGACGAGTTGCCCCGGCAGATCAGCCACCGTGATCAGCCACGCACTGACCATCGCCCCGCCAACGAGGAACATGACCACGGCGGTCATCTTCCCGGCGCTGAGGAACAGGTGGTAGAGATCCTTGAACTTCAGTTCGCGATAAATGAACATCCCGACGAACAAGGCATACGCTGCGGCCACCACAGCAGCCTCAGTCGGCGTGAACACGCCCATCTTCAAGCCGACAATGATGATCAACGGAAGGACCAGCGCCCAGACGCCGTCAACAAAGGTCTTGCGCATTTCCTCCGAGGATGGCCTCGGACGCGTTTCCAGACGATCGTGGCGCGAGACGAGCCGCCAGGCAATCAGGATCGAGGCACCCAACAGTACACCCGGAACGATACCGGCGAGGAACAGCTTGGTGATCGACACCTGCGCAGCGACGCCAAAGATGACGAACGGGATGCTCGGCGGTATCACCGGCGCGATGATGCCGCCACAGGCGATCAGGCCAGCACAGCGTGGCACGTCATATTTCGCATCGCGCATCATCGGCAGCAGCAGCGCGGCGAGTGCCGTCGTGTCCGCGAGTGCCGATCCGGACAGGCTGGCCATGAGTACGGCGGCAATTACCGCCACGTAACCAAGACCGCCCTGAATATGGCCGACCAGGCACAACGCCATGTTGACGATACGGCGTGAGAGCCCGCCTGCATTCATGAACTCGCCAGCGAGCATGAAGAAAGGCGCCGCCAGCAGGACGAAATTGTCGGCACCGTTGATCAGGTTCTGTGCAATCAATTGCGCATCGAACATGCCCAAGTGCCACATCATGGCCGTACCGGCCAGTAGCAGCGTAAACGCGATCGGCACGCCCAGGAACAGGAAGCCCAGCAGGCAGCCGAGGAAAATCGCTACGGTCATTTTGCCTCTCCTTTGTCGCCGTTGTTGTTATCGGCGCCCGCTACGTCTTCGCTCTCATCGAGCGAACCATGAACTGTCACCAGATCCTCTTCTGTAGCCTGGCCGGTGAGGACGACGTAAATGTTGCGGATCAGATAAATGGCGATACCGACGCTGGCAACAAGGCCAACGGAGTACTGGATCGCCACCGGCAAGCCGGTTGCCGGAAATTCAGTCTGCATGCCGATGATCGTCTGCTTCAGGCTGCCCTTGAAGATCAGCCAGCAGACGCCGAGCAAGAGCACGCTGGTCGCGACGACGCAAATTTTCTTGCCCGCCGGTGGCAGGCGCTTGATGAACGAGTCGATGCCGAGGTGGGCGTGTTCCTTCATGGCGACCACGGCGCCCAGGAAGGTCAACCAGACGAACAGGATCCGCGATACCTCCTCGGAAATGGTAATCCCGGAATTGAAGCCGTAGCGCAGCACGACGTTGCCGAATACCAGTACCAGCATGATCGCCAGGAACAGCACGATCAGGCCGTTGAACAGATTCAGCACGTATTTCTCGAATGTTTTCATTATCCCCTCACGTTGCCAGCCGAAAATTGGGCCGACCATCCGGCCGGCCCTTTTGCGGTGATCTCGGAGTTACTTCAGGTTCTTGACCCGCTCAAGCTCTGCGTTGAAGGCCTTGATCAGTTCCGGATCGAGTTGCGCGGCGTACTTGTCGACAACCGGCTTGACGGCTTCCTTCATCCGGGCCAGTTCCGCCGGTGCGATTTCGTTGAGCTGCATGCCGTGGTCGGTCATCACCTTGCGCGACTTCTCGGTCATGGCACGAGCCGCCTTCCGCTGCACGTCGCGGGCTTCAACCGTGGCTTCTTCGAAGATTTTCTTCTCGTCGGCCGACAACGAATCCCAGAAGGTCTTGCTGACCATCAGCATCTGCGGGTTGTAGATGTGGCGCGTGCCGCTGAAGTATTTCTGGACTTCATAGAACTTGCTGGCATCGACCGTCGTTTCCGGATTTTCCTGCCCGTCGACCGTCTTCATTTCCATGGCGGTGTACAACTCAGGGAACGGCATCGGCACGGCGTTGGCGCCGAGCGTATTGAACATGTCGACATACAGCGGGTTGAGGATGGTACGGATCTTCAAGCCCTTGATATCCTCCAGTTTGGTGACAGGACGCTTGCTGTTGCTGATGCTGCGGTAGCCCTGCTCCATGAAGCCGAGACCGACCCAGCCCTTGGCTGGCATGTAGCCCATCAGCTTCTTGCCGAACGGTCCGTCGAGAACGGCGTCAGCCTGCGCGGTGTTGGCAAACGAGAACGGGAAGTCGAGCACGACGAATTCCTTGATCGTGCCGACCAGTTGGGCCGGCGACATCATCGAGATTTCGATCGTGCCGCCCTGCATCGCCGCGGCGACCTGCTGCTCGCCACCGAGCGTGCCGTTCGGGAAGACCTTGATCTTGATCTTGCCGCCGCTCTTCTTGTCGACGACATCGACGAACTTCTGCGCGCCCAGACCTTGCGGATGGTCGATGGCGTTAACAATCGGGAACTTCGCCGTACGCTCCTTGATGTCGGCCGCAGAACTGCTGCCGGCGGCAAAAACCATTGCGGTGGACAGGGCGATCGTGGTCAGGACTTTTTTCATTTCTCCTCCTCTTGGATTGATAAGTCACAACTGACAAAGCGGCGCGAAGAATTGCACAACGCTTTCCGGTGAGCAAAGCCAAGGGGGAGTAAAAATACTCAGTGCAGCGGATCGGCAGATTGAAGTCTGTTCAAGCCTGCTCGCACCGCACGGCATCGGCGAGCCGAGTCAGCAGCGTCGCAAGGTCCGCTGCGAAACGGTCGATTTTGCCTTCTTCGACGCTCCCGTCCGCAAATTGCTGCTGCAGATCGACGCAACACCGCTGCAAATCGTCCGCACCCAACATACCGAGCAGCGACTTGGCCCCATGAACGAGATCCCTCACGCGCTCGTGATCGCCAGCCTGACGTGCTGCATCAAGTTGACCAACCAGATCGCTTCGCTCAACGACCAACCGCTGCGCCAAGCGGACATAAAGATCGCGCCGGCCCATCATTCGTGAGACGGCCTGCGCGACGTGAATGCCCGGAATTCCGGAAAGTGCGGAGAAAATGCGTTCATCGCTAGCGCCAAGGCGGTCACCCGTAGTGGCCTCGGAAGGGAGCTCCTCCTTCGTTTTCACACCTTCCGGAACATCCAGGAGACGCTTCAGACAGGCGAACAGCAGATCGGGCTGGATCGGCTTGGCGAGGTAGTCGTTCATCCCGACCGCCAGGCAACGCTCCTGATCACCTTCGAGCGCATTGGCGGTCAGCGCAACGATCGGCAGTTTGTTGAAGCGCTGATGTCTTCTGATTTCCGCCGTGGCCGCAAAGCCGTCAAGGACCGGCATATGGATATCCATCAGCACGAGGTCGAACGATCCGTTTTCCAGGCATTGAATACCTTGCCTGCCGTCACCAGCGATGGTCACTTGGGCGCCGAACATCTCCAGCAGATCGTGCATGACCTCCTGATTGATCGCATTGTCCTCGATTAGAAGAATCGAACGACCAGCCAACCAACCCATCGCCTCCAGCGCCGTTACGTCAACGGCAGCATCGTCCGTCCGCGAAGGAGGCATCGGCAAACTGGCAGCAACGCCGATACGCAATGGCAATTCAAGCGAGAATACGCTGCCCTCGCCCAAGCGGGAGCGTACGTCGACACAACCGCCCATCAGACCGGCAAGTGTCCGGCTGATTGCCAGACCCAAACCAGTCCCCTCGAACGGCCGAGAGATTGACCCGTCAAGTTGCAGGAAGGGGCGGAACAGCCGGGCAATATTCTCTTCGGATATCCCGATTCCGCTGTCTTCAACGTCAAAACGCAAGCGAATCAGATCGGCATCGCGCGCGCACTCGCTGACCCTCAGCACGACCCTGCCGGATTCCGTGAACTTCACAGCGTTGTTGGCAAAGTTGATCAATATCTGGCTGATCCGAGTGACATCGCCAATAAGGACATCCGGCAATCCCGGTGCCACCATGACTGTCAGTGCCAGCCCCTTGGACTGTGCCTGACCGGAAACCAGGTCGGCGACTTCATCCATGGTCTCGTGCAATGAAAACTCAACAGGATGGAGCTGTAGCTTGCCGGCCTCGAATTTCGAGAGGTCAAGAATATCGTTGACGATCCCAAGCAGATGCCGACTCGACGACTGGATGCGGCTGATGTAGTGCCCCACTTGCGGGTCGGCGTTGACCTTATCCGCCAGGTAGCCCATGCCGATGATCGCGTTCAGAGGCGTGCGAATCTCGTGGCTCATGTTGGCCAAAAACTCAGCCTTTGCCCGGCTGGCCGATTCAGCGAGATCGCGCGCGGCAGCGAGTTCTTCGGTACGTTTGGCGACCTTGTTTTCCAGCGTTTGTGTCAGTTCTTCCAGGTCACGCTGGATCCGTATCAACTCCGAGATATCCATGGCGACGGTGCCTACGGCAACCACTGAACCGTCCTTTTCATCCAGCACGGGAAAACGCACGGCGCTGTACGTCTTCTCCCCCCCATCCGCTTCACGCAGCGCATAGTTGCGCGCGAGCGAACGGCCACTGCGCAGAACCTCCTCGTGCTCGGCCTGAAGTTTGGTCGCGTCCGGCTCTGGAAAAAGTTCCGCATCGGTCTTGCCCAGAACATACCCCGGAGGAAAATGGCAACTGGCCTCAAAGACCGGGTTGGCCATCAGGTAGCGCCCGTCGGCGCTTTTCATGTTCATCCCCGCGGGGATGTGGTCACGGAACGCCGCAAGCCGCTGCTCGCTGCGTGCCAGGGAACGACGCGAGCGCCAGTCGACCAGGGTCAATGTCAGAATGAGGATGCTACCGAGCGTGATCAGTGCAACGAGTGCGCGGCGGGCAAAGTTATAGGAACGAAAAGCCTCGTCCATGTCTTCCTCGACAACGAGGCCCAACGCGGCATCCGGAAGCCACCGTGCAGCGCCGACCACCCGCCGCCCACGGTAATCCTCATAATCCGAAAGCAAGCCGGTGTCGAATGAGTCGAATTGCAGAAGGCGTTCGACAACGCGCGTCAGCGGCTCCGTGCTGATCAACGCTGGATCGGGAAGTCCGTCGCCGTCGCGTCTCGGCATGACGCGTGCGCGCAACTGGAAAAGGCTCCAGCCTGGTTCTGCGCCCTCCGGTCTGGCCAGGCTTTTTTCGAAGCGGACCGGCGAAAGTATGTTGCCCTCCTGGTCGACTACATACGCTTCACCAGTCACACCTGGGCGGCCGTCGCGCAGCAAACGGTAGAGGCGCACCGAAGGATTTTCGTGCAGACAGAGAAACGCCATGCGCAGGCCGTTCTGGTCCACCGGCGCGCAGGACAGTTGGTAGGCATAGGCGGCAGGATTTTCGACCAGCAGGGTGGAAAACGGATGATTTGCCGAGATCGGTGGCGTCACGGCGCCGGAGAGCAGCAGTTCGGCCCGACGCAAGGTTTCACGTGTCGAAGGCAAAGGCAACTGGCCGATGTACGGCCGCGTCCCGGCCGTCATCACGCGCTTGCCGTCCGGTGAGATGAGCGAATAGTCGTCGAAGCCGCGGCTCTGGTACAGGGGCGTAATCCAAGCTTCGAAGGCATTGTGGATCGAAGGATCCTCTGGATCAGCGATCAGACGCGCGACAAGCGCCTTGTGTGTCGATTCGTCAGCGATCTTGCGTACGCGAGCAACCGAGTCCTGCTGCAACAATACGACCCCGCGCGACATCGTCTCCAGGTTGCTGATGACGTGGCTGGCAAGCGTCTGGTGATAAGTATTCCAGATCACGTCGAGCACTGCGCTCCCGGCAGCGATCAACACGCTGATGGCCAGAACTGCCAACAGGATACGCGGGCGAAAATCCTTGTAGGAAAGCTTCATCACGCGCCAGCCAAAGGCTCTCAGAGGAACATCCGCACCAGTTCGGGTACCGACTCGACGTGCAGCTTTTCCATCAGCCGCGCGCGATGATTCTCTACGGTGCGCACGCTGATATCGAGTTCCTCGGCAATCCGCGGGCTCGATTTGCCGGCCACGACGCGCTCGGCAATCTCGCGCTCTTTGGGTGTCAGGAGCGCCAGCCGCGCCTCGCGCGTTACCCGTGCGAGATGCTCGGTGTGCAGCTTACGGCTGCGCGCCAGCGCGCTGTTCACCTTGGCAACCAAGAGTTCGCCGTTGACAGGCTTTTCGAGGAAATCAAACGCCCCTTTCTTGATCGCCTCGACCGCGCAAGGGACGTCCGCGTAACCGGAAACGAGAATGAGCGGCAGAAAACTGCCCTTGTCGAGCAAGTGCTGCTGGACTTGCAGACCGTCCATGTCGGGCATCCGGAGATCGCAAAGCAGGCACTCGCACGGTGCCGGGTGATAGCTATCCAGGAAGGCGCGCGCTGACGAGAACGTTCGTACCTCCGCATCAACGTCTCTGAGCAGTTCACGAAACATCCAGAGGACGATATCGTCATCGTCGATGACATGGATGACGGGGCGAATTGACGACATCGTCGCGTTTCCTTGCTTACGGGAGGGCGTCGACACTAGCACGCTTCGCCGCTCCCCTTCCAGCGAAGCGAAAAAGCACCGAATCAGGCCTCTGAATCGGCCGTATCGATTTCTTCCAGAGCGCCAAGACGGGCCTGCGCTTCGATCACCGGCAACGCCTCGACGCCCTTGAGCTTGCGTTCGATCTGTCGAGTACGCACGCCGGCCGACTCGATACTCTTGGTCGCCTGTTCGAGTTTTTTGCGTGTCGATTCGAGTGCTTCGCCGAACTTGCCGAATTCGGTCTTCACAGCCCCGAGAACTGCCCATACCTCCGAGGAGCGCTTCTCGATGGCCAGTGTGCGGAAACCCATCTGCAGGCTGTTGAGCAACGCCGCCAGTGTCGTCGGACCAGCCAGGCTGACGCGGCATTCTCGCTGCAGTGTCTCAGCCAGACCGGGACGCCGCAGGGCTTCCGCGTACAGTCCCTCCGTAGGAAGATAGAGGATTGCGAAATCGGTGGTGTGCGGCGGTTCGACGTACTTGTCGCGGATCTTTTTCGCCTCGTCGCGCAACCGCGATTCCAAAGCCTTGGCAGCCAATTCGACGGCGGAGGGGTCAGCGCGCTCCTGTGCTTCGGTCAGTCGCTGGTAGTCCTCGACCGGGAATTTCGCGTCGATCGGCAGCCACACCGGGCGGCGATCGGCTCCAGCTTCGTTCTGCCCCGGCAAGCGGATTGCGAATTCGACACGTTCGCTGCTGCCAGGCCGGGTTGCCACGTTCTTGTCGTACTGATCTGCCGTAAGCACCTGATCGAGCAGCGCTTCGAGCTGTACTTCGCCCCAAGTGCCACGCGTCTTCACATTGGTCAGCACTTTTTTCAGGTCGCCGACACCCGCCGCCAGCGTCTGCATTTCGCCCAACCCCTTGTGCACCAATTCCAGCCGTTCGCTCACCAGCCGGAAGGAATCGCCGAGCCGCTGTTCAAGGGTGGCATGCAGCTTTTCGTCCACCGTCTTGCGCATTTCCTCCAGCTTGCTGGCGTTGTCGTTCTGGATCGCTCCCAGCCGCGCCTCCACGGCTTGCCGCAACTGCTCGAAACGCTGCTCGTTGCTCTGTGTCAGACGACCAAGCTGCTGGGAAAATGCTTCCAGTTGCTGCGCCTGCAACGAGGACAACTGCCCGACCTGCGCTGCCAGCGTCTTGGCGAGGCGATCGACTGCCTGCGCCTGTTCCTCACGGTCGCCGCGTGCGCTACTGGCGGCTTCCTGGCGCCCGCGTGCCATCTCGTCGCGCAACTCACGCTCCGTGCGTTGCAGGCTGTTTTCGAGCAGCGTGAATTGCGGCTCAAGCAAACCGCCCCATCGCCCGAGACGCTGCAATACGAAAATCTGTGCCAACAGAATGACCAGACCAACGCCCAGTGACACATACACCCAGATGTTCTCCATATTTCCTTTCTATTTCAGCGAAAAATCGACTCGGCTGGCCGCTATTTTTTTCTCGCCGTTGGTTGTCTCTTCCCTGGTCGCCGTCTTGCTCGGCAGCAGGAAAACTCGCTCCACCGGCACCTCGTGCGCCACCAGCCAGTCGCGCACGGCCTTGGACCGACGATCCGCCAGCGCCCGCAGGTCGTCGTCATTGACCGTCGAATTGGCCAGCATCAGCTTTTCCATCTCCTCCACCGGCAGGGTCTTGAGCAGCCCGATGGCATTGCGCGGTTTCGGGAATTTTTCCTCGCGATACACCCTTTCGAGCAGTACCGGGTATTCCTCATCGGATACCACGACCATCTCGGCTGCTCCGCTCTCGACGTTCTTCCGTGTCAGCTCCTCGCGCTTTGCCGAGCGAACCTTGCGATCGATACGCGCCCTCTTGATTCCCTCGGGGTCGAGTTCTGGATCGAATTTTCCTTCGATCTCAAGCTTCAGTTCGGGACGGTCGACCAGCGCCTTCGATAGAATTCCAAGCCGCTTAAGCGCCTCGGGTGAAAGCGCCGCGCGGCCGGCATCAAATTCGACGTTCGACAGTTCCTCGCCGCCACCAAACATCGACCCGATCAGCGCGAACGGTGAAGTCAGTGCCTTGCCGAGCAGATTGACGATGACCTTGATGACCAACCCGCCGACACTGAACTCCGGATCGTTGAGCGAGCCCGAAATCGGCAGGTTGATGTCGATCTCGCCCGCCCGGTTCTTGAGCAGGGACACCGCCAGCTTCACCGGCAATGAGGTGGCTTCCGGACTATCGACTGCGTCGCCGAATGTCAGTTGATCAAGAAAAACCCTGTTCTCGGCTTCGAGTTGGTCATTTTCGATCTTGTATTTCACGAACAGCGACAGCTTGCCCTTGTCGATCGCGTAACCGGCATACTTGCCGGAATAGGCAGACAGCGCAGTCAGTTCGATGCCCTTCACGTCCGCTTGCAGGTCAAGATACGGTTTTCCCGACAACGGGTTGATCTGGGCCGCAATAGTGAGCGGCGCGACGTTGTCGTAATTGCCACGCAATTCCAGCTTGGCTTGGCTCCCGGCTTCCGATGAAAGTCCAGTGACGCTGCCGCCGATCTCGCGCAGATTCGCCGAATAATTAGGCTTGATGAAGTTATCGGTGAAGCGGACGTTACCACCTTGCAGGGTGATTTTCCCGATTTTCATCGGCAACACCGGTCCGCGTTCAGCAACGACCGGCGCTGTTGCCTTTCCTTCCGCCGACTCGACAGGCTGCACTGGTGCCGCTTCTTCAACCGGTTTTGCCTCTTCACGCACGATCTGCAGCAGATTGAGCTTGCCCTCAGGGCTGACGATCACCCTGGCGAAGAAATCGGCAAGCGCTATATCCCCCACCGATACCGATTCCGGACCGAGGCGCACATCGATCTTGCCGAGGTGCAGCGACTTCCAACGCAGGAAATCGGCCGAATTCAGCTTATCGACCGCCTGGAAATCGCCGATGGTGACCTGCCCGGCAAATCCGCCCTTCATCCCGGCATCGCCTTTTGCCTTGCCGGCGTCGGCAAGGCTCAGTTGGACGTTTCCTTTGGCAGTCACCAGACCCCGCGTGATATCGATGTTCAACTTCTCGGAAAAGTACGGCTGCAGCGGCAACAACTCAATGGACTTGAGGTCAAGATTCAGCTTGACATCGAGCGGCATGGGCACCACGGAACCATCCACCGCCACCTTTCCCTTACGGTTGAGTTGGAAGCCTGCCTTGACCTTCGCTTCCTGCGCCGGCTCGGTGGAAAGATTCGCCAGCTCCACCCCCAGTCCCTCGACGACGTGAACGGCCTTCGGGGATACGGCTGCATCCTCGAAGCGCACGTTGATGTCTTCGCCGACTGTTCTTACGATATCTACCCGCCAAGGCGCGGCGTGGTCTTTCTCGGCCGCGTTGTCTGCGCGTAACGCCGGCGGCTGGATCCATTCAATTCGCCCGTCCGCCAAGCGCTTGATCAAGCCGCGTCCGCCCTTGATTCGCGCTTCACCGATACGCACCTGACGCTTGTCGAGAGCCAGCACACCTTCCTTGAGCGAGAACGTCTCGACCTTCAGCGAGTCACCACCTTCAACAGACAGTGCCGCCTCGAAATCGGCTTCGCTCCCTTGGCTGTCGAGTTTCCTGAGCACGGCGTTGATCGACTTGACGTCGGCGCGGAACTTGCCCGGATTGGAGTCATCACTCCAGTGCAGTACGCCACTGCCAATTTTCACTTCGCCAACCGACCATACGATTTCAGCTGGCGCCGCCTCCCCCTTGTTCTTTTGCTTGCCACTGGTTGGGGACGATTTCGGCAACAGATCAAACCAGTTGAGCCCCCCTTCGCGACTGACTCGTACGGCGAGCTCCGGTGTATCCATCGCAATTTTATCGATCGTGAACTTGCCGCCGAGCAGGTCTGCCGACCCCACTGCGACGTCAAGTTGGCCTAACGCAACCAGTGGCGTTCCGGACGACTCGACGACCCGCAGATTTTTGACCGTTGCCGCCCCCGACAGCAGCAGCTTCGGGATATTCCCCGGCTCCTCCCGAAAGGCCAGTGTCAAATCGGTATCCAGGGTTCCGGATTCCATCTTCACTGGCAGGTTGACGGGCGAATAATCGAAGTATTTCGGCAACTGCAGGTTATTGAGCGCCAGCACAAATTCGCTCTCGCGCGTGTCGGCAAAGGGCTTGCTCTTCCCCGTCAGCGAAAGCGGTGCGCCGTTGATCGTTGCCGAGAAATGCGGCTCAACGAATATCTCCGTTGCATAGGCCATGCTGGATACAAACGGCAGCATAAGCGTTATTTCGTTGACCACATGCTTTTCATTGACCACTCGGTCGTCGAATTCGACCTTACCGCCGGTTATCTGGATATTGTTGAGGGAAAACGCCGGTATAGGGCCGGATTCCTCAGTCTTCGGCTTCGCCCCAAATTCTTCAATCAGGTCGGAGAAATTGAATCGATCAGCTTCGGCCCGCACCACCCGGAATGTTGGATTGACGAGTTTGATTTCGTTGAGCACCGGTCCCCAGCGGAACAACGACGCGGCTTGCAGGTTGACATAGAGGCTGTCGAAACCGGCGAAGGTATCGCTTCCTTCTTGCTCCTTGATTTCCAGCCCTTCCACGTTTAGTGACAAGGCATACGGATTGATGCTGATGCTTTTTATCGCGACCGGCCGGTGCAGCATCTCGCTCATTTTTCCCACTGCGACGTGTTTAACTATCGGCGGGAGAGCGAAGAACCCAAGAACGCTGAACAAGGCGATCGCCATGAGCAGACGCAAGCCGTATCTCTTCGCTTTTGGTGATTTCAGGGCCGACTGAAGTTTATTTTTTTCGATCATGTCATTCCTCCGTAATCGAGAGGGAACCCAAAGAATTCGTCACGGCGGGGACGATGTGCCCCCGCGACCGGTGGATCCCAAAGCCAAAGCCAGCCAGCCCGCAAGCAGACAGGTGCCTCCCACCGGCGCAAGCATCGCAACCGGCTTCAATCCAGTTACAGCGTAGACGTACAACGATCCGCAGAACAACCCGATGCCTGCCACGAATAGCCAGAAGCTGATCCGCGCTTTTGGACATGCAAAGGCAAGACACATCAGGACAGCAGCGTGCACCAGGTGGTAAACCGAGCCCGTCGTCCAGGTTTCGAGGGTTCCTAGAGAGACCAGGGTCCCTCGGAGTGCATGTGAGCCGAACGCGCCCAACGCGACAGCAACGAAACCGGACAGCGCAGCGATTACCCGCATTGTCCTGCCCGAATCCGTCAATTCTCTCGCCGACATCACCACCTCACTTTTTCCTGCTGCTCGCCGAAACAGCGAACTAACGTATCCAGCCGCTGGCGAAATCCTCGATGGTTCGCGATAGTTTGTGCGGATCGTGCCGAATGTAATCCGTCTCGCTGGTGAAATCGCGCTCGATGATCTTGATGCCCTTACGCACCAGCGATTGCCGATCGTGCAGGCGCACCGGGATCTTGCCCTCCTCCTCATACTTCCGCACCAGGCTGCTGCGTAGTTCACCGTTGTTCACCAGCAGAAAATCGATTGCCCCCTCGCCCAAATAGTGCTCAAGCACTCGCACGAAATCCTCGACACAAAAACCGTCTGTTTCACCATGTTTGGTCATGATGTTGCATACGTAGATGATTCGCGCACTGGTATTTCGCAACGCATCGACCATTCCCTCGCTCAGCAGGTTGGGAATGATGCTGGTGTATAGATCGCCCGGTCCGATGATTACGTAATCGGAGTTTTCGATTGCCTCGCGCGCTCGCGGGTTGATGCGTCCGCCACCGAGCAGGAAGGCATCGCGGATGGGGATGGTCGTATCGTGCCGCGGCACGTCGATATGCGTTTCGCCGACGATCTGTTCGCCGTTTTCCAGCGTCACGCCCAGGCTGACGTTGTCGAGCGTGACGGGAATGACCTTGCCGTGCACGTCAAACATGTCCGCTAGTTCCTCGATGCCCCGCTCGAAGTCGCCCATGATGTCCGTCAGCGCCGTCAGCAGAAGGTTTCCGACCGTGTGCCCGGCAATACGCTTGCCTTCCTTGAAGCGGTATTCGAACAACCGCCGCACGACTTCGGTGTCGTTCGCCAGCGCCACGATCGCGCGGCGCACGTCACCCGGAGGCAGAATTCCGAACTCGTCGCGCAACTCACCCGTTGAACCGCCGGAATCAGCCACGGACACGATGGCCGCCAGATTCAGCTGCCGATTGCGTCCCAGGCCGGACAATACGTTGAATGTTCCCGTGCCACCGCCGATCGTGGTGATGTTGCACTTCGTTTCAGTAAGTTGCTTGCGCATGGTTTCAGCGAGTCACGTGGCTCAACCCCGGCCGACGAAGGGCATGCCGGTCGGCATGATGGTCAGATTCGGAATATTCACCTGTAGCGGAAGACTGGCCATGAACAGCACCGCGTCGACCACATGGCGAAGATCGAGCAAAGGCTCCGGTGCCACCGTCCCGTTCGCTTGCAGTATCCCCTTTGCCATCGGGACAGCCATTTCGGTCGCCGCGTTGCCGATGTCGATCTGGCTGCAGGCGATGTCGAAGCTCCGCCCCTCCAGCGCCAGCGACCGGCTCAACCCCAACACACCGTGCTTGGTTGACGTATAGGGAACACTGAACGGGCGGGGCGCGTAGGCCGATATCGAGCCATTGTTGATGATGCGCCCGCCACGCGGTTCCTGCTGCTTCATAAGCGCCACTGCGCCGCGCATACAGAGAAACACGCCAGTCATATTCGTATCGAGTACCGTCTTCCACTGCTCGAAAGTGAGCTGATCGACCGGTGTAGCTGGCGCACTCACACCCGCATTGTTGAACAGAACGTCAAGGCGCCCAAACTCGTCACGAATTCTTCCAAAAAGGGCATCGACACTTTCGGGTACGGTTACATCGCACCGGACTGCGAGCGCTTTCGCACCCAGCGCCGCAGCGCGGTCAACCAGCGCTTGCAGTGGCTCGAGATTGCGTGCCGCGATCACCACCTTGTAGCCCGCGTCGACAAACCCCTCCGCAACGGCCTTCCCGATTCCGCGAGACGCACCGGTTACCAAGACGACTTTCTCATTTGAATTCATGTCTTCATTCCCCACCCCGTCCAAAGACGGCATCTTTATGCTATTCGGACTCCATTCTCGCAGAAAACACGCTTGCGGCTATGATCATCGCGCCACCCAGCGCCTCCCTCCACCCAAAAGATTCGCCGGCCAGCAACCAGGCCGACAAGGCGGCAATTCCGACTTCGGTAAGCATGATGACGATGGCACGGTTTGCCGGAAGATTCGACAAACCGTATTGCACGACTACGTTTATGATTACCAGAACCAGGCCAAGCAGCGCCAGCAACCCCAAAATTGGAACCGAGGCCTCCGGCGTCGGTGAGGGTGCTGTTGCAAGGATGCTCGCGCCGACCAGAACGACACCGGAAAATGCCACCATCGACTTGACCTCGACCGGAACGTCGCGCGCATGTCGCGAGTACACGTTGAACATCGCGAAAGAAAAACCGGCGCCAACTCCCAGCCAGTCGGCAATATCGCGCGGCAAAGGCCAACCGACGGCGGGTTGCCAGAGAATGGTCCCCGCCCCGGCGAGCGACAGGCCGATGACGAGTGCGCCAATCCAGTTCAGCCGTTCGCCGAGAATCATTCGTGAGA
Organism: Propionivibrio sp.; assembly: GCA_003249625.1. The sequence goes on from QKII01000100.1 coordinate 28,281, forward strand.
GCAACACGGTCCAAAATGGTGCGAGATAGAAAAGCAGCAGTACCCGCACCACTTCGCCATGAAGCGTCGCCAGCACGTAGCCGAGATTGGCTCCACCCGCCGAAACCGCCAGGATGAGTAGCCGTACGGCATCGCGGCGGGAACAGGTCCACGAACACGCCGCGTGACGAAACAGGAAAGCGCCGAGCAGAAACGCCACGGCATAGGTCAGTGTCGATGCCATCACCCCGTCGACGCCGTTGTCGCGCAAAAAGCGGTAGGGGTACCAGATCACGCCCCAGACCAGCGCGCCCGCCAACAGTGACAAGACGGCCGTCGGTCGGGAAACTGAAGCACTTCCACCACCGCTGTCCGCCACCCGGATGTACCCTTCGCCCTCGTCCACGCCCTTTTTCCTCCGTAACAGCGCCCGGGAAGTCCTCTATAATCACCGCTTTGCCATTAATGATCGAAAAGCGCCCGTGAATCCGACGCCTGTAAATCCCCACCTAAGCAAGCTGCAGACCTATCCGTTCGAAAAATTCAGCCGGCTGCTCGCCGGCATTACGCCGAATTCGGGTTTGCCGGAAATCAAACTGTCGATCGGCGAACCGCAGCATGAAACGCCACAATTCATCAAGGATGCGCTGACTGCAGCGCTCGGAGGCCTGGCGAATTATCCTACAACGCACGGTCAGCCGGCCCTGCGTCGAGCCATCGCGGATTGGATGACCCTCCGCTATGGGCTGGACGGAATTAATCCGGATACCGAAATCATCCCGGTCAACGGGTCGCGCGAGGCGCTATTTTCCTTCGCCCAGACCGTGATCGATCCATCGCGCGGCTATGTGCCGCTGGTAGTCAATCCGAACCCGTTCTATCAGATTTACGAAGGCGCCGCCTACCTGGCCGGGGCCGATACGCGCTTCCTGAACACGCTTCCGGAGAGCGGGTTTGCCTTTGACTATGACAGCCTGAGCGATGAGGAATGGCGCCGGGTCCAGCTGATGCACGTCTGCTCGCCGGCAAACCCGACCGGCAAGGTGCTGAACCTAGAGGACTGGAAGAAGATCTTCGAACTCTCCGACAAGTACGGCTTCATTGTTGCCTCGGACGAATGCTACTCGGAGATCTACTTCGACGAAGCACATCCGCCGCTCGGCGGCCTTCAGGCGGCCAAACAACTCGGCCGCGGATTCGAACGATTGGTGATGTTCTCCAGCCTGTCCAAACGCTCCAACGTCCCGGGCATGCGTTCGGGATTCGTCGCTGGCGACGCTGCCGTCCTGAAGTCCTACCTTCTCTACCGCACGTATCACGGTGGTGCGATGAATCCTGCGATCCAGATCGCCAGTATTGCCGCCTGGAAGGACGAAGCCCATGTTGTCGCCAACCGCGAGCAATATCGGAAGAAATTCGAAACCGTAACCCCCATGCTTTCCGACGTGCTGCAAACAGCCATGCCGGACGCCAGTTTCTACCTGTGGGCAAGAACGCCAATCCCCGAGACCGACTTCGCCCGGCGCCTGGCCGCTGACTATAATGTCTTCGTCCTGCCGGGCAGCTTCCTGGCGCGCGAAGCTCATGGAGTCAATCCCGGCGCGAATTTCGTCAGAATCGCTCTGGTCGCTCCGCTCGAAAAATGCGTCGAGGCAGCCGGCCGGATTCAACAGTTTGTTTCAACCCTTTAGGAACAGAAAAATGCAGGAATTCCAACAGATCATCGAAGACGCTTGGGAAAACCGTACCAGCTTGCAACCCGGCACCGCGCCGGCCACCGTCGGCGAAGCCGTTGCCAAGGTACTTGCAGAACTCGATGCGGGGACGTTGCGCGTCGCCGAAAAAATCGATGGAGAATGGGTGACGCACCAGTGGGTCAAGAAGGCCGTCCTGCTTTCGTTCCGTCTGGAAGACAATGTGCTGCTGGATGGTGGACCGATGCGCTATTTCGACAAGGTACCGACCAAATTCGCCCAATACGACACGGAACAATTCCGCCGCGGCGGCTTCCGCGTCGTTCCGCCGGCAACTGCCCGGCGCGGCAGCTTCATCGGCAAGAACGTGGTATTGATGCCCTCCTACGTCAACATCGGCGCCTACGTCGATGAGGGCACGATGGTCGACACCTGGGCGACGGTCGGTTCCTGTGCGCAGATCGGCAAGAACGTTCACCTCTCGGGTGGCGTGGGCATCGGTGGCGTGCTGGAACCACTGCAAGCCAACCCGACGATCATCGAGGACAATTGCTTCATCGGCGCCCGGTCCGAAATCGTCGAAGGTGTCATCGTCGGCGAGGGATCAGTTATTTCGATGGGGGTCTATATCGGCCAATCGACGAAGATATTCGACCGCGAAACGGGAGAGGTCAGCTACGGTCGCATCCCGCCCGGCTCAGTCGTCGTTTCCGGCAACCTGCCCTCGAAGGATGGCAGCTACAGCCTCTACTGCGCGGTGATCGTCAAGAAGGTGGACGCCAAGACCCGCGCCAAGACCAGCATCAACGACCTGTTGCGCGGTGACTGACCAAGAGGCAGCATTTTTTCCGGTGGAGATAGCATGATCCTGGACAAACTTTTTCAGCTGATGTCTGAGAAGCAGGCATCCGATCTGTTCATCGCCGCCGGAATTCCGATTCATATCAAGATCCAGGGTAATACGATCCCGGTCAATCAGCAGGTGATGGATCCTGCGATGATCGAAAAGATCGCGCGCGAACTGATGACCCCGGACCAACAAAGAACCTTCGAGGCGACGATGGAGATGAATCTCTCCTTCGGCGTCCCGAATGTCGGGAATTTCCGCATCAACTTGTTCCGCCAGCGCGGATCGATTTCCATCGTCATCCGTTTCATTCTCGGTAACATCCCGCCGCTGAACACGCTGGAGTTGCCGGAAATCCTAGCCGAACTGGTGATGGAAAAACGCGGCCTGATCCTGATCGTTGGCGCCACCGGATCGGGGAAATCGACAACCATCGCCTCGATGCTCGACCACCGGAATACCAACCGGACCGGGCATATTCTCACCATCGAAGACCCGATAGAGTTCCTCTTCAAGCACAAAAAATCGATCGTCAATCAGCGTGAACTCGGGATGGACACTCTAGGCTGGGAACACGCACTGAAGAACGCCATGCGCCAGGCGCCGGACTGCATCCTGATCGGCGAAATACGCGACAAGGAAACGATGCAGGCAGCCATCGCTTACGCACAGACGGGCCACCTTTGTCTGGCAACGCTGCACGCCAACAACAGCTATCACGCACTCAACCGCATCATCAACTTTTTCCCGCTGGAGAGCCGCACGGCGCTCTATCTCGATCTGTCGGCAAGCCTCAAGGCAATCGTCTCGCAACGCCTTGTCAAGCGCCCCGATGGTCGGCGACTGCCGACAGCCGAAGTCCTGCTGAACACCCGCCACATCCAGGAACTGATCGAACGTGGCGAAGTTCAGGCGATCAAAGATGCAATGGAACAAAGTCTGGCGCCGGGCTCGCAAACATTCGAACAGGACCTCTACCGTTTGTATCGCGACGGAATCATCACGCTGGATGAAGCTCTGGCCAACGCGGACTCTCCGACAAATCTTTCCTGGCTGATCAACAATTCGCAAATCGGCGCTCCCGGAGAAAAGACGGAACAGGCTTCGGAGTTGCCGCTCGATTTTTCCGATATCAACGGCAACGGCACTTCGTTCAAGGGGTTCTCCCTGAGCATGGATGAAACGCCGGAAAATTAAAGAGCAGATGCCAAACGTCCCCACCCTCGCCCTCGCCGAACAACTGATCGCCTGCCCGTCGATTACACCCGATGACGCGGGTTGCATGCCCCTTATCGAAACACACCTGCAGAACCTCGGATTTCGCTGCGAGTACATCAATCGTGGAGGTGTAACCAATCTCTGGGCACGCCGCGGCAACTCCAGCCCCGTTTTCTGTTTTGCTGGCCATACCGATGTCGTGCCGCCCGGTCCAACCGATCGTTGGCAAAGTCCGCCGTTTACACCGACGCAACGCGATGGTTTTCTCTACGGACGCGGCGCTGCCGACATGAAAGGCTCGATTGCGGCGTTCGTCACCGCGCTCGAAGCGTTCGTCACCGCGCATCCAGCGCACCGTGGCTCCATCGCACTACTCCTGACTTCCGACGAGGAAGGCGATGCCATCGACGGCACGACAGCCGTCGTCGAAGCCCTGCGCACCCGAGGCGAAACCTTCGACTACTGCCTGGTTGGCGAACCCACCTCGGTATCCCGCGTGGGCGACATGGTAAAGAACGGCCGCCGTGGTTCGCTCTCCGGTGCGCTCACCGTCAAGGGCATTCAGGGGCATATTGCCTATCCACATCTGGCCAAGAATCCGGTCCATCTGGCCGCGCCGGCCATCGCCGAACTCGCAGCCACGGTCTGGGACGAAGGCAACGACTTCTTCCCGCCGACAACCTGGCAGATTTCGAACATCCATGGTGGAACCGGTGCGACCAATGTCATTCCCGGACACGTCGACATCCTCTTCAATTTTCGCTTCTCCACTGCCAGCACACCGGAAGGACTTCAAAAGCGGCTTTGCGACATACTCGATCGCCACGGGCTCGATTACGACCTTCGCTGGACGCTCGGCGCCAAACCCTTCCTGACCGGTGGCGGCAAGCTGATCGACGCCTCCCGCGAGGCCATTCGCGAAGAACTGGGTATTGAAACCGAACTCTCAACTACGGGCGGCACCTCCGACGGACGCTTTATCGCCGACATTTGCCCCCAGGTGATCGAGATTGGCCCGGTAAACGCCAGCATTCACAAAATCGACGAATGTGTCGAAATCGCTGCACTCCCCGACCTTGCCGCCATCTACCGGCGCATTCTTGAAAAGCTTCTTACCTGATCCAAAAAAGTCCCGTGACAACCGACCTATTCGCACAAGCACAGAACGAACTGCACACCCTGCGCGACCTGATGCGCTTCGCTGTCAGCCGCTTCAACGAAGCCGACCTATTTTTTGGCCACGGTACCGACAACGCCTGGGACGAAGCGGCTTATCTACTGTTGCACTCGCTGCACCTGCCGATCGATCAACTCGATCCCTACATGGACGCCCGCCTGACCACCAGCGAACGCAAGAACGCGCTAAAACTGATCCGGCGGCGGCTTACGGAGCGACTTCCGGCATCCTATCTGACACATGAAGCCTGGCTAGGCGACTACCGCTTCTACGTCGACGAGCGCGTCATCGTTCCACGCTCGCATATTGCCGAATTGCTGCGTGAGCAACTCAGCCCGTGGGTCGACGACCCTTGGGCCATCCGCCGCGTGCTCGACATGTGCACCGGCTCGGGATGTCTAGCCATCCTCGCGGCCGAAGCGTTTCCCGAAGCAACCGTCGATGCGGTTGATCTCTCTCCCGACGCACTGGCGGTGGCAACCCGAAACGTCAAGGACTACGCACTCGAAGAACGCGTCCGGCTGATCGAATCCGATGCGTTTTCCGCGATTTCCCGGGAAAAGTACGACCTCATCATTTCCAATCCACCTTACGTCAACGCCGAATCGATGGCATCGCTCCCCGACGAATACCGGCGCGAACCTGAAATGGCCTTGGCTAGTGGAGAAGATGGCCTTGATTTCGTTCGCGGCCTGCTCAACGAAGCGTCGAACCATCTGACACCCGACGGGGTGCTGGTCGTCGAGATCGGTCACAACAAGGATGAACTGGAGCGCGCCTTCCCGAGGCTGTCTTTCGTCTGGCTCGACACAAGCGCCGGCGATCGTTTCGTTTTCATGCTGCGGCGCAAGGAT
>QKII01000480.1 GCA_003249625.1 Propionivibrio sp.
GAACGCACCGGACGGCTCATTACCTCTCGACAAGGTTGCCGCGGCGATCAAGCCGGTTGACGCCCACTTTGCGCGAACACGCCTCCTCGCGCTGGAGAACACCATTGGTGGCAAGGTCCTGCCAGCGCAGTATGTCGCCGACGCGACGAATCTCGCGCGGAAACATGGGCTCGCAACCCATCTGGACGGTGCACGTATCTTCAATGCCGCAGTCGCATCAGTGCAGCCCGTGGCAGACCTGTGCGCGCCCTTCGAATCGATCTCGATCTGCTTCTCCAAGGGTTTGGGGGCGCCGGTGGGCTCGGTACTGGTTGGCAGCAAAACGTTCATCGAGGCCGCCCACCGCTGGCGCAAGGTCTTGGGCGGCGGCATGCGCCAAGCGGGTGTTTTGGCTGCGGCTTGCCTCTATGCGCTCGACCACAACGTGATACGCCTTGCCGAAGATCACGACAACGCGGCTCGTCTCGCGTCCGGCCTCTCGCAGATTGCCGAGGTCACTGTCCAGTCGCACGCAACCAACATGGTCTTCGCACAGTTTCCACCTCAGCATTGTCAACCACTCGAAGCCTGGCTAAAGGAGCGCGGCATCCTGACCCAGATGTTGTATTCGAGTCGGTTCGTGACCCACATGGACGTATCGCGATCGGACATTGACGCGTTTATCGCCGCACTGAAAGCGTATTTTCACGCACGTGCCTTTACGGAATAGCGCTGTCGCTTGCGTATTGTGGCGTATCTCCGAGAGAGTCAGAGGAATAGCGGATGAGCGTCGACCTAGAAGCGGATACATTTATGGCCGATCCAGGCTTCTGGCTTGTCCCCGACTCTGACGGGGCAAGTAAGCGGACAGAAATCAGTAAGACGAACAAAGAGAGGTTATGTTTTTTTCACCGCCCTCATTCGCCGACATGCATTGAGCCTTAGCGGGTCAAAGCCGATAAGCGCTGACGATCTGCTGCATATCGACGGCATGTCGGTCGAGATTCTGTGCGCTTTCCGCGCTACTACCGGCTGCTGCACTGCTTTCTTCCGACATCTGTGCAATACGCTCAACTTGTGAGGCGATATTGTTCATCGCGGTGGCTTGCTCCCGGATCGCCGTAGTGATCTCTTCCACCATCCCCACAGCGTTGCGACTTCCTTCGCCGATTAGCCGGATGGCCTCGTTGGCTTCTTGCGCGCTTTCCACGCCCTTGGCCACCTTGCCCACAACCCCTTCCATACTGGCGACCGCGTTGCTGGCACTTGTCCGCATGGCATTAATCGTTTGCGAAATCTCTTTGGTGGATTGCGCGGTACGCTCGGCCAGTTTTCGCACTTCATCGGCGACCACCGCAAACCCGCGACCTGACTCTCCCGCCCGCGCGGCCTCGATTGCTGCATTTAGCGCCAGAAGATTCGTCTGCTCTGCGACTTCCGTAATCACCGCAACAACCTTTGAGATCTCCAAACTATGTTGCTCCAACCCGTGAATGAGGTCGGCCGCCTCGCTCACCGTAGTTGCGACGCCCTGAATATCATTCACGGTCTGCGTGATCACCGTTTCGCCCGAAACGGCCAAGGTGCCGGACTCGCGCGAAATTCGATTGGCTTCCTGCGCCCGATCGCCAACGTGGTTGATACTGACCGTCAGTTCCTCTACGGTAGCCGCCATATCCGAGGCTGACTCGCTTTGCTGGTGAGATGCCGTCGCCACTTCGGTCGAGGTCGTAGACATCAGGTTAGCCGCGGAGGCCACAGAGTTCGACCGCTCGGCGATGGCTTTCAGGTTGTCTTGGAGCTTCGAGATCAGCCTGTTGATGGCTTTGGCGACTTCTGAGATCTCATCCTCGCCGATTATTTCGGCCTTGGCCGTAAAGTCCAGGTCGCCTTCGATGCGCGTCACAGCCCTTCGCATTGAGCCGAGCGAACGATTGATGCCCCGGATGGTGAGAACGCTGATGCTCGCGATCAGCACGATGGCGCCGATGATTGATGCTAAGGACAGTGCGAAACCGCGATGTGCGGTGTCCCGGCTTTCTGCGGCGCGAGTATCCGTATTCTGGGTGTTGAGGGCGATATGCTCATCAACCAGCGCAGCCATTTTCATTCGGCTGGCGGCCATGGAGGTGGCAACGGCCATGGCTCCTGACAAGTCGTACTCATTGGATTTCTCGAGCAGCGGGGGCAGCGCCTTCATGTATTCGGCGAAGGCCGCGCGTTCTGCCTGGGCCAACTCTTTTCCTTTCGCCGAACGCGCAACGGCCTCGTACGCGGTCAGACTTTTTTCCAGGGCGCCTTTCTCGTTTTCTATGACTTTTTCGTTTTCTGCTTTCTGTTCAGGCTTTTCGGCGAGCACATGCCGATAGATAGCGATGGCGATCGCCTGTTGATGACTCTTGACTTCATAGATGCTGCGCATGCCCGGTGTGCCGCGCGTATTCACGTTTTCCAGAGCATCATCGAGACTGTTTGAGACGTAGAGGCCAGCCCCACCGATCACCAACATCAGGGCCACGGAACTGCAAGCCAACATTACCAACTTCTTTGAAATCCTCACCAGACGCTCCTTACCAAGAAACCATCGAAAGAATCATTCGCCTCAACGTAACTCGTGTATGCATTTGGAC
>QKII01000453.1 GCA_003249625.1 Propionivibrio sp.
AAAAGCAAAGAGTGAAACCACCGCGTCGAGCAGACCCATCGAAAGCGTGAGCGTGCTGGAGACAAAACTCTCGACATCCTGCTGGATTCGCTGATCCGGGTTGTCCGCGCTAGACGGGACGAACTGGCTGCGGTAATACGACTGTTTTCCCAGCCAGCGCTCGATCAACTTGTTGGTCAGCCACGTACGCCAGCGAATTTGGAACGACTGCTGCAGGAAGAAGCTGAGCAGCGCCCGTCCCACATGCACCGTCGCCAGAATGCTGAACACGCCGAGCATGCGCCAGAAAGCTGCCGCGTCGAGACTCTGCATGGCGCTGTAAAAGCCGTTGTACCAGAAAGAGAACAGGATGTTCATACGCACGGCGAACAGCGTCATGAACACGATGGCGGCCAACCAAACCAGCGGCACCAGACTGACGCGCGGCGCGAAATAGGCGGCAGAGATTTTCCGGAACTGTCGCCCCCACACGGTGTACCGCCCGAGCACGGCGGCCACACCCGCCATCCCGAGGAGACTAATGACGAACGATTTTCCGAGCCAGATCAGGCTGGCCATCAATTCGTGTCCCCAATCCATCCGTTCTCCCTGTTCCGCTGATCCTGACATGCTGGGGTGGGCTGATACTCAAGACATCCGCCCACCCCGAGAACCTTCAATCAACCTCTACGTCAGCCAACATCGACCGGGACGAAGATTCGCGCGTGATCCCTTTCTATCAACAGCGCTACCCGCTTCCCTGCCTTGGCTACCAAAGCCCGCAATTGTTCCACCTTCGAGACCGGCTCGCCATTGACCGAAAGCACGACATCACCCGCCTGGATGCCCGCTCGCGCAGCTGCGCCATCGACGTCCTGAACTATCAAGCCGCCTTTGACATCGGACTGCACCCGTTCATCCGGCGTCATCGGTCGGACGCTTACTCCCAGCCGCCCCTTGTCGCCGGTGTTCGCTTCGTTGCTGGCGAGTTTCTGATCGTCAAGCGCGCCAACGGCGACCGAGAGCTCTTTCGTACTTCCTTTACGCCAGATCTCAAGTTTGGCCGTATCACCCGGCCGCATCGCCGCCACGATCGCCGGTAGTTCGCCAGACGTTCCGATCTCGCGACCATTGATGCGCTGGATGATGTCACCGGTCTGCAGCCCGCCTTTCTCGGCCGGGCTGTCCTTTTCAACCGTTCCGATCAACGCTCCTCCCGGCTTTTTTAAACCGAAGGACTCGGCCAGCGATTGATTCACCTCCTGAATCGAAATACCGAGCCGCCCATGCTGGACCTTGCCGTGTTCGACGATCTGCTTCTCCACGTTCATCGCGACATCGATCGGAATGGCAAACGACAATCCTTGGTAGCCGCCACTACGGGAATAGATCTGTGAATTGATTCCGACCACTTCTCCGGCCATATTGAAAAGCGGACCGCCCGAGTTGCCCGGGTTGACCGCTACGTCGGTCTGGATGAACGGGACATAACCACCATCCGGCAAGGAACGCGACTTGGCCGAGACAATACCCGCCGTGGCGCTATTCTCGAAGCCATAAGGCGAACCGATCGCCAGCACCCATTGACCGACGTGAACATCGCTGGCGTTGCCGCTGGTCACGACCGGCAGATTGCTGGCGTCGATCTTCAGCACCGCAACGTCGCTTGCCTTGTCCGCACCAAGCACCTTGGCCTTGAATTCGCGCTTATCTGTCAGTTTCACCGTAACTTCATCGGCCCCATCCACGACGTGTGCATTGGTGAGAATGATCCCGTCCGGAGAAACGATGAATCCCGACCCTTCTCCGTGTATTGGCGTATTTCCTTGTTGACGGGGAACACCAAATTGGCGGAAAAATTCGTAAAACGGATCACTGGGATCCAGTTGCATACCCGGCTCACGCGAGCTGACCTTGCGCATTCCCGACACGCTGATATTGACGACGGCCGGGCCATTGCGCTCGACAATCGAACTCATGTCCGGCAACGTCGTCAGCACCGACGATGGCGCACGAGCATCCAGAGAGGGCTGCTGAACAGCTGCGTGAACAAGCCCGAAGGCGGGGAAGGCGGTCCAGGTACCGATCGAATACCCTGCGCCCACAAAACCGGCAACAGCTAACGCCATCACCGAGAGTTTCAGTGTCTTCGCTTTCATGATGCGCTCCTTTCACTATCGATATGCGAGCAAGAGGCTCGCCGGCAATAAGGAGAATGCACCGTATGGACTTAAAAAATACTTAACGAAACAGTCTGTACAGAATCCGCAGACATCACCTGAATTACTTGAGATAGCTGCGCAATACCGAGACCACATGCTCCAGATCTTCCCTGCGTTGCTCTTCCGGAATCAAGTTGGTACCGAGATGATCGCGCAAGTGGCCTTCAAGCACCTCCAGCATCAAGCCATTGACCGCGCCGCGGATGGCCGCAATCTGCTGCAGCACGGCCGAGCACTCACTCTCCCGATCAAGACTTTTCTCCAGCGCTTCAGCCTGCCCCTTGATGCGTCTGACGCGCACCAGAAGCTGCTTCTTTCCCTTGACGGTATGGGGCATGACACATCCTCCAGAGATTGCGAACCCTTCTCATTGAAAAAACATATACTGGGGTATAGTATACACCACTAAGCAATCATCAGGGGCACTGCCATGCAAGCCACCGCACATGCCGGGAAACTTTGCCACACCGAAGTCTTTGACACCGGCAATCCGCTCGCCGAACGCAATACACGCTGGGCGATCGTCCTGACCGTCATCACGATGATCGTGGAAATCGCCGGAGGCTGGATTTTCAACTCGATGGCCCTTCTGGCCGACGGCTGGCACATGAGTTCACATGCCCTCGCACTCGGCCTGGCCGCCTTCGCCTATGCGGCCGCCCGCCGCTTTTCACGGGATTCGCGCTTCGCTTTCGGCACGTGGAAGATAGAAATCCTGGCGGGCTACACCAGCGCCATCTTCCT
>QKII01000072.1 GCA_003249625.1 Propionivibrio sp.
CCGAACGCCAGCACTGTGGTCACCAATGACCCGATGGAAGCCACCTATATCGGCATCCACATGTGGAAGCAGGCTGTCGAGAAGGCGAAGAGCACCGATGTCGACAAGGTCATCGCCGCCATGGCTGGCCAGACGTTCAAGGCTCCGTCCGGCTTCACGGTGAAGATGGACGAGAAGAACCACCACCTGCACAAGCCGGTATTCATCGGCGAAGTGAAGGCCGACGGCCAGTTCAACGTGGTCTGGAAGACGCCCGGCCCGGTCAAGGCCCAACCGTGGAGCCCGTTCATTGCAGGCAACGACAAGAAAAAGGACGAGCCGGAAGGCAAGTAATTCTTCTGCGTGTGGTAAACACATCGACGGGGGCTTCGGCCCCCGTTTTTCTTGTAGATCGACCCGAAAAGAACGCAGGCCGAATGTAAATTTTTGCACAGCAGTTCAGCAGGATTCGATTGACGGCATCAGGAGCCGATGAAAGAATTTTTCGCCGTGTTGTGTCAACTGCTCGTTGCGAGCGTGTTGGCACGTTCCCCTAGGAGGATTCACGTCATGCCGGCTTTCGCCCACCTCACCCTCGGCCTCGACGCCAGCACCCAAAGCCTGAGCGCCGTCCTGCTCGACGTCGATACCGGACACGTCGTCTGGAATCGCTCGCTGGCCTACCGCGACGATCCACGCCTGCTCGGCTATGGGTTCGAGCACGACACGCTGATCATTCCCCCCCGCGAACCCGGCGAGGCGGAGCAGCCGCCCCGTCTTTTCCTGGCAGCGCTCGACGCCATCCTGAGCGACCTGAAGGAAGCAGGCATTGACACCGCTGCCATCGCGGCCATCAACACCTCGGGCCAGCAACATGGCCACGTCTTCCTTGGCGAACTGGCGCTCAACGCCTTTTCGGGATTACGCCAAGGCGGAAGTTGCAAACAATCACTGATCGGGCAACTCGGCAACTCTTTTTCCTACGGCGGCGCGCCCATATGGAAAACTGCCAACACGGTTGCAGAAGCGGAGCACATCCGAAACGGTGTCGGCGGGAAAGCGGCGATCGTCGAGAGAACCGGCAGCGACATCCCGCTGCGATTCTCCGCAGCAGCCCATCGAAAAATCGCGCTGCGCTATCCCGCAGCCTATGCCGCAACCCGGCATATCCTCCAGATTTCCAGCTTGATCCCCGCGGTTCTCGCCGGTGACTGCTCCATTCCACTCGACTTCGGCAACGCCTGCGGCACCGCCCTGATGAACTACCGCACGCGTACGTGGGACGAGACGGTAATCGCCGCCACGGCAGACGACCTGCCAGGAGGCGCGCAGGCCCTTGCGGAAAAATTGCCGGCACTCGCCCATCCACTAACCACCGTTGGCCGAATCGCCCGCTACTTTCAGGAAAAGTACGGTTTCCACCCGGACTGCCGAATCATCGCTGGCTCCGGTGACAACCCACAATCCAAGGTTCTCGCCAGCGGCGACCTGTTGAGCCTTGGCACGAGCTTTGTCTACATGATGTCGAGCCCCGACGGCGGTGTCGACGCTTCCGGTGCGGCGAACGCCATGTACGACGGACTCGGCCGCCCGTTCAACTTCGGCTGCCGCACCAACGGCGCCTTGACCTGGGACCGGCTGCGAAAACTCCACGGCCTCGGCCCGAAGGACTACGCGGCCTGCGACGCGGCGCTTGCAACCACGGCACCGGGCAGCCGGCTGCGCTTCTGGCACCCCGACGCCGAGTCATTCCCGCTCATCACCGCCAACCCCGAGGTGGTCAGGCTCGATGACGGCCCCACGGATTTCGCCAACGACTACCCGGGGATCGTCGACAGTGCGCTCGGCCTCGTCTATCTCTACGGTGCGAAGATCAGCCAGTCGTCCGCCGACCGCGACCCGATCAGCGTTTGCGGCGGTCCGTCGACCAGTCCGGAGATCATGCGTCGCATCGCCGCAATCTGGAACCGCCCGGCGATTGAGGCTGGACAAGCAGGCGCTGCACTGGGCGCCGCTGTGGCCGGAGCGGTGGCCTTGGTCGACGAGAACGACGAAACCACGCGCGAAGGATTAGCCGAGAGGCTACGTGCAGCGCTCTACGCAGGCAAGGCGGTCACTGAACCCGAGTCTGCGATGGTCGCTGCGTACCACGCGCCAGACGGCTATCTCGAGCGTCTCGAAGCGTCATTTGAGGCTATTCGACACTGACTCCTCAGAGAATCGGGGCTACCGATTGTCCGGCCGGCGATAATCGGAGAATGCAAGTTTTCATCTCCTTCGCATCGATGCTCCGTGGTCCGAGATTGTCCATGAGCCGATGGCTTTCCGCGCCAGACAGCTGACTGTCAAAGGTCAGTTCGACGCCGCGGATTCAACCAATGGGGTGACTGGGGCTGAGATGCTCCAGTTACTTGCCGCCAAGTATATTCGTTAGCCCCCTAACGCTTTCAGTAGAGGCGATCGTGCTGTCCCACAAGCCGATGACCGCCGCGATACCTCCCTCCTGATTGTCTTTGAGCGCCTCTGCAAGAGCGGCCTGATCGGACTGGAATTCGCCATTCCCGGAACATCTGTGTCTGCCTGGACAGCGCAGCCCAATGGGTATCGGGCATGTCACATGGCG
>QKII01000198.1 GCA_003249625.1 Propionivibrio sp.
CCAGCCCCACCGATCACCAACATCAGGGCCACGGAACTGCAAGCCAACATTACCAACTTCTTTGAAATCCTCACCAGACGCTCCTTACCAAGAAACCATCGAAAGAATCATTCGCCTCAACGTAACTCGTGTATGCATTTGGACAGTGTACCGGGACGACCATCCTGCAATGCTAATGCTGCACTTCTGTTTGTTCCATCTCCAATGCAATCGCTACGCTGTCAGTCCCGCCGGAAAAAACGCGCTAAGTAATTGACTCAGATTCTCAAGAGTTGTGCTGCAACCCCCCGGTTATCTGAAAGAGCGAGGCTTTTTTCGCGAAATCGTCGCGCCTTATCTGCGCGGGAAAACGGTGGCGGTTTTTCCACAGATTGAGCGTTACCGGCCGCATAGATCGCAGTCATCGGGCCAGCACGATTGCGCTTCCAGTCGCAGACATAAATCCGTTTCTGTTTAACAAGAATGTCCATGTACCGCGCATTCTTAATTGTATTGGGCGATAGTCCGGTTACTTTTGCCGCTTCGCTATAGGTCATCGATCCGTTTCGCTCCAGCGCGTTCACGATGAGCTTCATGCCCTCCGAATTTCGGTCTTCATCCTTGAATTCCGGTCGCGGCAAATCCGGACGATTTCCCTGACTGTACAAAGGTGTCACAAAACCCTTTCGGGTTTTGCGCCAGCCGCTGATATGAACCAGTCCTCTGTTGCGCAACGCTTTAAGGTAGCCGCCACAGGCCAAGGTCGTTAATCCGACAAAGGCTTCACGGGAGATGTCGCTCGCCGACATTCCGCTTTTCCTGGAAAGCAGCGCCAGAATACGCTGCATCGCCGGACTGTAATCTTCCGAGGGAACCTTCATGGTAATGCTCTTGATCGCAATTGAACGTGTGTTGTGTGGCGGCTAGATGCGGAAACGTGCCACGAGTTGCTGCATCCCGTGCGCCGTTTGTGTCATCGACTCTGCCGCCAAGGATGTCTGTTGGGCGATCGAGGAGGCCTCTTCCGCTTGAGTTGCTATGTCTTCGACTTTTCGGGCGACGTCGTTCGATGCAGCCGATTGTTCGTGCAATGCCTCGTCGACTTCAGCAACGATTTTGGCTACTTTGCGCGCCATCTCCTGCAAACTGGCCACTGCGTCGCCGGCTTGACGGGCGTTATTCACGCTCTCATCAACCAATACGACACCACGCTGGACTTCGGCCACGACCTCATGTGTCGAGTGCTGGATGGCACCGATCATCGTCGCTATTTCGCCGGTCGACAGCGCCGTGCGTTCGGAAAGCTTGCGTACCTCGTCGGCCACGACGGCAAATCCCCTCCCCTGATCGCCGGCCCGTGCGGCCTCGATGGCCGCATTAAGTGCCAACAGGTTGGTTTGATCCGCAATGTCCTTGATGACCCCCACGATGTTGGAGATCTTTTCTGATTCGTCCTCGAGTTTGGTGATTTGTTCTTCCGCGTTGCGGACAACATTGGCAACATTACCAATCCGCGCGATCAGACTTTCAATCTGGTCATGGCCTTCCTGAGCTTTCTGATCAGAATCCTTCGCGAATTGCGCGGCCTCACTGGTGCTGTCTGAAACGTGGTTGATCGACACGGTGACTTCTTCTACGTTTGCTGCGATGGCGGACGCGACTGTGCTTTGAGCGCTCGCCGATTGCTCCATCTGACGTACTGAGTCATTCAGGCCAGTCGAACACTCCAGGATGGACTCGGAACTCCCACGGGTTTCCTGCATTGCATCGCGCAAGGCGCGTTGCATGTCCGTCATCGCCATGACCAGTTGCCCGACCTCGTCTTTGCTCGCCACAGGCATCGGCCCCGTGAGATCGCCGCCGGAAATTTGTTGTGCAGCTATTACAGTCGCCGACAAGCGCCGACTCAAGCTGCGTGAGATCAGGATTGTGACCGCTACCGCAATAACGATCCCAACGCAGAGCGCCAGCGATCCCGTTCTGATTGCCGTGCTGACATCCTTCTCCGCAAGTTCTGCGGCATGTTCAGACCCTGATCGATTGATTTTGACCAAGGCGTCTACGTGATCGCGCACATCATCCGCCGCCTTGACCCAGCTTGTTCGACGCAGGGCTTGCGCCTCATCCATCCTGCCGGATTTGGCAAGGGAGAGTGCTTCCTGCACCGTGCTGCGGTAAGCGGCCACAGCGTTCACGGCAGCCTGAAAGGTCTTCCTTTCTTCCTCCGTAGAAATTAGCGGCTCGTATGTCTTGAGTGCGGTCTCCAGCGATCCGTTGAGCGAATTCAGGGAGGTTTCAATTTTTGTCCGTTCCGCATCATCGGCTGCCAACATGCTTTCAAGGCTTCGCACACGATAGCGTAACCGCAACTGACTGATCGTAGCTGCCTGTTGTACGGAAGGAAGCCACGTTTTTGCGATTGCTTCGGTGGCACTCCCTACAGATTTTATCTGGAGCAGACAGAAAATAATCGCAACGATTAAAACGCCCCCGCTGACGAGGAAATTAATGGTTAGTTTTGCGCGCAGACTGAGATCGTTGAATCTGGACATGTTTTTAGATTCCTGAGATGGGCAGTTTATCGGTGAGTTTCTGTGGGACAAGGCCACAAGTAAGC
>QKII01000212.1 GCA_003249625.1 Propionivibrio sp.
TTCCCCGCTACTGGAATCTCATGGCGCCTATTACCTCGTCGACTCCTGCAGGCACTATCTGGACAATGTCGACGACCTTGAAGGGTTCGCTAAGGAAATCGGCGCCTTGGCACCTGACGAATTTATATCCACCCCTGGCTAAGTGTCGCCGGCCTTCTTCCGTCGCTCCAAAAACAAAAGCCCCGACTAGCAACATCGGGGCAAAAGCAACGAACCCTAGAGGAGGTTCGAAAACTCAGACCGACATGACCGGGGGGAGTACCTGCGCGTCGCGCTGGCTTTTTGGCCATTTCCACCCCCGGGAAAAAACGCAACACAGCGCAATGGCACCAGTCCTGCGGCACGCTTGTTCCACTCTGTTCGCCCCTGTTTCCAGTTCACTTGATAGGAGATTGTCTACTTGGCGAAACGGGACTTATCCACAGGCAGACAAAGCGCAAATAATAAAAACAGAGGGGCGGGAAAACGATGAACGAGCAGAACCGGCACGGCACATTTTTTTGTGCCAGTGTGCCGGGAATGAAAAAGGCCCACAGAGGAATCCTCTGCAGGCCTTGGTACTACTGGGGCGATGTACCGGGCTTGAACCGGTGACCCTCGGAATCACAATCCGATGCTCTACCAACTGAGCTAACACCGCCGTTGTTCTGGCGCGCCCGGCGAGACTCGAACTCACAACCCCCGGCTTAGAAGGCCGGTGCTCTATCCGGTTGAGCTACGGGCGCGAAGCGCGAGGCTTTCGGGAACGCTTACTGCAATAATACTGGTCGGGGCGGTGGGATTCGAACTCACGACCCTCTGCTCCCAAAGCAGATGCGCTACCAGACTGCGCTACGCCCCGAAGAAGCGCGCATTCTACAGACAGCCCGAACGATGGTCAATCACGAATTGCAATATTTATGTAATTCGATGAGTCAACTAGAATTGATGTGTTGCCGCGCGGGGATTGCTTGCAGTGTCAGAGCATTTCTGATATTTAATCGCCTCTTTGCAAAAACGTATGGACGGTCTAAACATGCCTGAACAAATGCTGCACAAACAGTTTGCCCCTTATGTTCCCAAGAAGGGCGAGGAATACATGAGCGAGAAGCAACTGGCGCATTTCCGCACGATCCTGGAAACGCTCAAGGCAGAACTGATGAACGATATCGAGCGGACGGTTCATACCATGCAGGACGAAGCAACCGTCTTTGCCGACCCGAACGACCGCGCGAGCCAGGAAACCGACATCGCCATCGAACTGCGTAACCGTGACCGCGAACGCAAGCTGATCAAGAAGATCGACGAGACGATCGCACTGATCGACAGCGGCGACTACGGTTACTGCAGCAGCTGCGGCGTGGAAATCGGCATCAAGCGCCTTGAGGCCCGCCCGACGGCGTCGCTGTGCATCGACTGCAAGACGCTGGAGGAAGTTCGCGAGAAGCAGGTCGCCAAGTAATTCTTCTTAGACGCGGCCGTGCAGCATCGGCCGCATCTTCTGCAATTTGAACGAAAAAAAGGACGCCGAGGCGTCCTTTTTGTTTGGAGCGATACCGCCTTACTGCTGCGGCTGACCTTCTTCCGACGCGGCTTTTTGCGCAGCCTCTTCGGCGGCAACAGCCTTCATCGACAGACGGACGCGGCCCTTCTCGTCAGCCTCGAGCACCTTGACGCGCACTTTCTGGCCTTCCTTCAGGTAGTCGGCGACCGCATTGACGCGCTCGTTGGCGATTTGCGAGATGTGCAGCAGACCGTCACGCCCCGGCAGGATACTGACGATCGCGCCGAAGTCGAGCAGTTTGAGAACCGTGCCGTCGTAGATCTTGCCGACTTCGACGTCCGCAGCGATCGCTTCGATGCGAGCCTTCGCCGCATCGGCAGCATCCCCATTGACCGACGCGATGGTGATCGTGCCGTCTTCCTGGATGTCGATCGTCGTACCGGTCTCTTCGGTGATGGCACGAATCACAGCGCCGCCCTTGCCGATCACGTCGCGGATCTTCTCGGGATTGATCTTCATCGTATAAAGGCGCGGGGCGTAGGTAGAGACTTCCTCGCGCGGCGCGGCGACAGCGGTCTGCATCTGGCCGAGGATGTGCAGACGGGCTTCCTTGGCCTGAGCCAGTGCGACCTGCATGATTTCCTTGGTGATCCCCTGGATTTTGATATCCATCTGCAGCGCGGTCACGCCGGTTTCGGTACCGGCCACCTTGAAGTCCATGTCGCCGAGGTGATCCTCATCGCCAAGGATGTCGGTCAGCACGGCGAAGCGATTGCCTTCCTTGATCAGCCCCATGGCGATACCGGCAACGTGCGCCTTCAGCGGCACGCCGGCGTCCATCAGCGCCAGGGTGGAACCGCAAACCGAGGCCATCGAGCTTGAACCGTTCGATTCAGTGATTTCGGAAACGACACGCATCGTGTAGGAGAAATCTTCCGCTTTCGGCAGGGCGCCAAGCATCGCCCGCTTGGCCAGACGGCCGTGGCCGATTTCACGACGCTTCGGCGTACCGACACGGCCGCACTCACCGGTGGCGTAGGGCGGGAAGTTGTAGTGCAGCATGAAGCGATCACGGTATTCGCCAGCGAGCGAGTCGATGATCTGCTCG
>QKII01000081.1 GCA_003249625.1 Propionivibrio sp.
GCACGCAATCATGGAGTGTCTCGGCGAGGCGATCTGGCGCTCGCAGCGGGAGAAGGCACCCATGGATGGTGAAACGTATCTGGAGTGTGTGCGACAGAAACTGTAATCCCGCGCTGCGCCCGTGCCATAAGCCAATTTCTGTTAGCGCCCTTTCCCCGCCCATAACTTCTCTATCGGGCTCCATTTCAACGATATTTGCTCCGGGCAATTGATCGTTTGCCAGCTTGGATGCGTCAGCTGATATCCTGGCGCATTTTGTGCATAACTCGTCGTCTAAATAACTAAAATGGACTTTTAATGAAAAACATAACAATCGCCGGCCGCATCCTCCTGATGGTTTGCACATCGCTTCTGACTCTCGTCATCGTCGGATTCATCGGGCTGTCGGTAGCCCAAAAAGGAAGCGATAGCGTACGACAAATTAATGACGGCAATCTGGCAAGCATCGAGGTGCTGGCAACGATGCGACAGCAATTCATGGAAACGAGGGTAAACATTTTTTCCCTTTTGCTGAGCAACGACGATGCGCAGATGGACCAATTGGAAAAGAAAATAAAGGAAAATCAAACCACAATCTCCGAAGGACTGGCCCATTACGACAGATTTCTTTCCAGCGACGAGGAACGAAAGCAACTCGAAGCCGTGCAGGCGGGGGTGAAGAAATACTACGATTTCTTCGTCACCCAACTACTGCCGAAGATCCGGAATTACGAAACGGAATATGCCTCGCAGCTTATCCGCATTCAGGCGGCACCTCTCGGCAACAAAGCGCTCCAGGGGCTGGACGGACTCCTTGCCCTGAGCAAACAAGCGGCGGGAGATGCAACACGCACTACGCTTGAGAACGCGGAACGGGGGCAACGGATCTCTATATCTGTAATCCTTTTCGGGGTGCTTGTTGTTGGTGCGCTTGGCATTTTCCTGGTGCGCGACATAAAGGCCTCGCTGAGCCGCATTCAGCTGATGGTAACGCGCGTGGAAAGCGATCTTGATTTCCGCGTTCGCGTTGAGCAGCAGAAAAACGATGAAATCGGCCAGACAACAGCCGCACTGAACCGCCTGCTCGGAAAATTACAGGATAATTTGCTGTCGATTGCCCGCAACACCGACTCCGTTGCCTCGGCCGCCGCGCTGATGGCCTCAACCTCAGCGCAAGTCGCCACAACGTCGAATCAACAAAGTGAATCTGCATCATCAATGGCGGCAACGATTGAAGAAATGACGGTAAGCATCAACCATGTGGCAGATCGCACGGAGGAAGCCAATCGAATCTCGTTCGAGTCCGGTCAACTCGCTGCCTCCGGAGAATCCGTTATCGCTCAGACGGCAAACGATATCGAAGACATTGCACAAACCGTCCGTGAATCATCGCAGCTTATCAATGATCTCGAGGAGCACAGTCGCCAGATTTCAAAAGTGGTCGCCGTTATCAAAGAGGTGGCGGAACAAACAAACCTGCTGGCCCTAAATGCTGCAATCGAGGCCGCGCGAGCCGGAGAACAGGGGCGCGGATTCGCCGTAGTGGCGGACGAAGTCCGCAAGTTGGCAGAACGAACAACTGCGTCGACCAGCGAAATTGCTGCAACGATTGACGCGATGCATTCAAGTGCGGGTAACGCGGTAGCCAGTATGACCGCCGTTATCGAAAAGGTCTCACAAGGGGTCGGCAGGGCGCAGGAAGCCAACGCGTCCATCAAGAAAATCGGTGAAGGAAGCAGAAACGCCGTAGAGATGGTCGAGGAAATCACGATCGCCATTCGCGAACAAGGCACTGCGACAAACAGCATTGCCGCGCAGGTAGAGCGCATCGCGCAAATGTCCGAAGAAAGCAGCACAGCGGCGAGCCACAGCGCCGCAACAGCGCAGGAACTGGATCGCTTGGCCCGCGACGTTCAGACGATACTCAAGCGTTATACCCTCTAGGAATTTGTCGATCACACGCTCCCAGTAGGCCACCATCGAAATGGTGTTCTGAGCACGCCAACCTAAAGGGGTCAGCGGCATTTCGTTTTCTCCCTTTAGGTTCCGTTGTAATTCACGAAACCCTCCCGCCCCCACCAATATTGGATAAGAGTTGCTCTTGCCAATATCTATTGGAACGTGGCAACATATAAAACATCTCGTGAAATATCACATAACATTTCTAAAGATATTACTCAGAAACACTAACCGCAAATCATCCATAACGCGCTGTTTTTAATTCATATTTTTAACAACAACACAGAACACCCTGCTCTCAGAGGAGAAAAATCATGACCGACGTTGCGCCCACCGACAAGGAACTGATCGCTGACTTGGTGAGCCGTGCACGTGCCGCACAGCGGATAGCCGAGTCATACACTCAGGAGCAGGTGGACACCTTGGCCGCCGACATTGTGTATTCACTGTCCCGTCCGGAGGTTGCTCAGGAATTCGCAGAAATGGCGATGGCCGAAACCAACATGGGTGACGTGCCGTCGAAGGTTGCCAAGCTGGCGAAAAAAATGCCGGCCGTCTTCTATGACATCAAGGACCAGAAGACGATTGGAATCATTGCCACCGATTCGGTCAACGGCGTCACTACGCTGGCCAAACCGATCGGGGTGATCGCGGCGCTGATCCCCAGCACCAACCCGGAAGCCACGCCGGTGTTCAAGGGTGTTCTGGGCATTCGCGCGCGCAATGCGGTGATTTGCGCGCCGCACCCCGTAAGCAAAAAGACGACGTGCGCAGTAGTGGAAAAGATGCGATCCATCCTCAAGAAGCATGGCGCCCCCGAGGATCTCATCATCTGTATCGACAAGCCGTCCAAGGGATTGGCCGCCGAACTCATGGCGCAATGCGACCTGACCATGGCGACCGGCAGCGGCGACATGGTCCAGGCCGCCTATTCCTCCGGCAAGCCCGCCTACGGGGTCGGGGCGGGGAATGCCCCGATCATCGTGGACGAAACCGTCGACCTCGCCGAAACGGCAGAGAAGATCAGGATTGGCAAGACCGGCGATTGCGCGTCTGGCTGCTCCGCTGAGAATTCGCTGATCGTACAGAAGAGCATCTACGCCAGTCTGATGGATGAATTGAAAAAACAAGGCGCTTACATTGCCACTTCAGACGAGAAGGCGAAACTGCAAGCGGCAATGTGGGAAGACGGTCATCTCAGTCGGAAAATCGTCGCCAAACCAGCCAAGGTCATCGCCGGGGTCGCCGGGATCACGGTCCCCGAGGATACGAAGTTCATCGTCGTCGAGGAAACAGGTATCGGCATGGATTATCCCTTCTCGCGGGAAAAACTGTCGCTGGTGCTCACCGTCTATAGCTACGATGACTTCCAGGAAGCCATCGACAAGGTCAATGCCATCACCGACTGTTCCGGTGCCGGCCACTCCTGCGGCATCCACAGCCACGACCGGGGGCGCATCGAGCGTCTCGCACTGAATACAAAAACCAGCCGAGTCATCGTGCGGCAGCCTCACGGCGCCTCCAACTCCGGCGCCTGGCACAACGGCCTGGCCAACACATTCTCGCTCGGCTGCGGCACCTGGGGTGGCAACATCGTGTCGGAGAACGTTACCCAGCGGCACTACTTCAACACCACGCGGATCGCCGAGCCGACCGGACGGCAACCAAAGTCCGATGAGGAAATCTTCGGCAAGTGGCTGTCCCTCATCGCCAAATAAGCCGACACGACGATTGCCGGAGAATTTTGTCATGATCAGTTTTCAGTTGAAGCCAAAGCTGCAGAAGTTTTCCTCTTTCAAGGAGTTCGCTCACGAAGCCGCTCTCGGACCGGACGACGTGTTGCTGACCCATCGCTTTCTCCACGCTGCTTTCATGCAGGATCTGCCTTGCCAGACACTTTATTACGAGGATTTCTGCACCGGCGAGCCTTCCAACGTGGTAATCGACGCCATGCTGGCGGTCGTCGGAAAAATGGAGTATTCCCGCATGATCGCCATAGGCGGTGGCGCGGTGCTCGACAGTTCGAAGCTCCTGACAATCGACGGCGCGACCAATACCGAGCAGCTCTTCAACGATGCCACGCCACAAACGCGCAGCAAGGGACTGATCATGGTGCCGACAACCTGCGG
Organism: Propionivibrio sp.; assembly: GCA_003249625.1. The sequence continues at coordinate 4,068 of QKII01000081.1, forward strand.
CACGGGCTGCGAAGTCACCGGAGTGGCGGTCATCGACTTTCCCTCTAAAGGCTCAAAGCTCGGCAAGCGCTTCGAGTGCAGCTTCGCCGACACGGCGGTGCTGATCGGCGAACTGGTTCGCGGCCTGCCGTATGAGTTGTTCATCTACTCTTCGATGGACGCACTGATCCACGCGCTGGAGATCTACGTCGCGCCGACAGCCAGCGAATACAGCGATCTCTTTTGCGAGAAGGCCATCCGCAAGATTCTCAACGGCTATGCCGAGCTCTTGAAGCACGGCCCGGAAAAGCGCTACGAACTGCTGGACTCCTTCCTGACGGCAAGCAACCTGGCCGGCATCGCTCTTGCCAACGTCCTGTGTGGCGCGGTACATGCCATGGCCATGCACTTTGGCAGCGCGCACCATGTGCCACACGGAGAATCCAACAGCCGTTTCCTGATGGGCGTATTCTCCGCCTACGCAGCCAAGAACCCTGACGGTAAGCTCCGGGGCGTGACGAGGATCGTCTCCGAGTGCCTGGGCACAGCCGACGACACTCAGGCGGCTTTCTGCGCCCTGAGCGAACTGTTCAAGGCGCTTGTCCCGCAGAAGAAGCTGACGGACTATGGAATGAAACGTGGGGATGCCGGCGCTTACGCGGACAAGGTCATCGAAACGCAGCAGCGCCTGCTGGTCAACAACTACGTACCCTTGTCCCGTGAAGATCTTATCGCCATCTATGAATCCGCCTGCTGACCACATGACCGTCAAGCACTCCCGAAAAAACACCCTGGGTCCCAATTCTCACGCGGAGAAAGCCTATCAGACGATCCGCGCGATGATCATGAACCGCACGCTTAACCAAGGCGCCAGCCTGAACGTCGCCGAAATCGCCGAGCAGTGCGAAATGAGCGTCACGCCTGTGCGCGAGGCTGTCCGCCGCCTTGTTTCCGAAGGCTTGCTGGAGGTCCTGCCCCGCAGAGGAACGTTCGTGCGCAGCTTCAGTGCTGAAGACCTCATTTCCGCCTTCGAGGTGGCCGAAGCCTACGAAGGCATGGCGGCCTACCTGGTTGCCGAGCGGGTGAGGAACGGCGAAGATCTGAGCGGAGACCTGGACCGGCTCGCCGGGTATGTCGACGAACTGGCCATGCATCTGGAACCAAAGGACGCGAGTCTCTGGGCGGCCCTGGATACCAAGTTTCACGACACACTGTGTAAGTTGAGCAAGAACACGCACATCTGGCAAAGCTACCAGATGGTTCGGGCGCAAATGGACTGCGTGCTGTGGTTCATCACGCCGTTGTACGTAGACCGCGGCAATTCTGCCCGTGAGCACCGAAGCATCATTGATGCCGTCCGGCAGGGCGACATGGAAGCGGCGCGCGCCTTGAGCCAAAAGCACAGGAATCAGGTGCGAAGCGTCCTGCGCGGATTGTCACCCTTGGTTGGATAACGCGGTGCGTCACTGGCGCACCTGAAGGAGATGGCATGAAGCTGGTCTATCCCAAGTCCGTACAGATCGTGGACATTACCGGACGCGACGGTTTTCAGAACATCAAGGAATGGATTCCCACGGAAACAAAAAAACGGGTTCTCGACCAGTTGGCGGCCGCCGGCGTGAGCAAGATGGAAGCCACCAGTTTCGTCAGCCCGAAGGCCGTTCCGCAGATGGCAGACGCGCAGGAGATCGTGGCCCACATGCGGGAAAGACACCCGGAAGTCGAACTGGTGGTCCTGACGCCCAACCTCAAAGGCGTACAGCGTGCCGCCGAAAACGGAGTCGAAGAAGTCAGCTACGTCATTTCCACCAGTGCCTCGCACAACAAGGCCAATATCAACCGCACGCACCAGGAATCACTGGACGATCTCGCGGCCATCACAGACACCTACCCGGACGTCGCGATCAACCTGTCCATGTCCACCGTCTTCGGCTGTCCGTTTGCAGGTGAAGTCCGCGTATCGCAAGTGCTCTGGCTGATCGGCGAATGCCTCGCGCGCGGTGCCAAAACCATGTCGCTGTGCGACACCATCGGCGTAGCCAATCCCGCGCAGGTGCAGAACATGATCGCCGCCGTACGAGACGCCTTCCCCAGACTGGATTTCGCCCTGCACCTGCACGATACACACGGCATGGGGCTGGCCAACACCTTGGCCGCGTTGCAGGCCGGCGTCACCCGGTTCGAAACCGCGGGCGGCGGACTCGGTGGCTGTCCCTTCGCGCCGGGTGCCGCGGGCAATACCTCGACCGAGGATCTGGTCAACATGCTGCATCGGATGCACATCGAAACCTGCATCGATCTCCCCAAATACCTCGAAGCCGTCGCCATCCTCCGCGACGAAATCAATCCGCGCATTCCGGGCCGGCTGATCGCCTCTCGTACCTACTCGGAGTTCCGTTTTTACACGCCATGAACACTGAACCCATGAACATGGAGATGGTGTCGCCAACCGTTGCTGGTTTCGGCAACGGTTTGAGGAGCCACAAATTTCCCGCGCGAAAGCAGATCCGGATTCGTCGTTCATAGAAACGAAGCCGAGTACAGTAAAGGTCTGCGAGAGCGGATTTGGCCGAACAGTTTTCGGTCGGTCCCAGCGTTGTACGACTGGTCGCCCCCACAACGTTCCCTCGGGGCAGAGATAAAACGTTAGTCCGCCAAGCTTGAATCAGGCCGAAAACGCCACGAAGTTCACACAGCGAAAATAGACCGTTTGAACACGGACAGGTCTAATCCACTAATATATTGTCCAGTACTCGAAAAAACAGGAAACGCTCGGAGGGCGTTTAACCCTCGACGTATGGTGCGGAAGAGTTCCAATCGTGGCAACAAGTAGCTCAACATCTCTAACAGCACGTCGTACTTGAAATGACAGAGAAAGAACACGATGGGGGAAAGAACAAAATCCGCTAGCATCAAGATCCGCCTGGCTGTGTTCCTTATCCTGACCTTTTCAGTCAGCCTGTGGTTGCTCGCTTTCGCGGTTACGCGACACCTTAAGGCGGATATCACCGAATTGCTTGAAGCTCAGCAACGTTCGGCTATTTCCTACATAGCATCCGATATCGATGCCAAGATCTCCCACCGCATTGCCCTGCTCAACCAGAATGCCGAACTGGTAGCCCAATACCTTGACTCACCGGTCCGCATGAATGCATTCCTCGATGAGCGTATCGGGTTGCAGGCGCAATATCCCGCCGGGCTTGTCATCATGGACAGGAATGGTTCGGGCATTGCCGAGATTCCTGAGCATCACTGCCACGAAACAACCTCTTCTGGCGACCGAGAGTATTTTCAGGAAGCGATGGCGACAGGCAAGACAGTCATTGGAAAACCGCGTGTCTGCCAATCCACCAACGTCCCGGTCGTTGCTATCGCTGCGCCGATCCGGAATTCGACAGGAGAAATTGTCGGTGTGCTTGCCGGCTACGCCAAGCTCTCGGACGACAACTTGTTCGGTCCGGTTGTGCATGGAGCGGCGGGCAAGACTGGCACGATCCTTGTCGTTGACTCGCGCTATCGCGTTGTTCTTTCCTCAAACAACGCCTCAGACATCCTTCAACCGCTGACAGGCATAAAGGCAGTTTTTGCCGAGGCGATGTCGGAAAACAACGGAGCAAGAAAAGGGGGCAGCAGGCCGTGGGGGCTGCTCTCCAGCCAGGAAATCCCTGAAACTTTTTGGGTGGTACAAATCGGGTTGCCGGCAGAAGAAGCTTATAGACCCATTCGCCATATGGAAAGCATTGCCTTCGGCATCTCGGTAATATTGACGTTACTGGCCTGCGGAGGTGTTTGGTTTTTTGTGCGGAGGATATTGCGGCCACTGGACGAAGTCTCCTCCGCCATCGGCCAGATGGTTTCGCGCAAAGGGGATCTGGTACGTCTGCCCGTATCCGGCTATGAGGAAATCCACCGTCTGGCGGTGAGTTTCAACAACCTCGTCGAACAACGCGCCGGGGTGGAAAACGAACTCCGCCAAAGCGAAGAACGCCGCGCCCGCGCAGAATTGGCCTCACGCTCAGGAATTTGGGAACTCAATCTGGACACGCAAGAGTTGTCTGCCTCATCCGGCGCAATGAAAATTTATGGGGTTAACAAGGAAAAGGGCGATTTCTCAGAAGTCAAAAATGTTCCTCTGCCCGAGTATCGTTCGTTGCTCGACAATGCCATGCAGGGATTGCTCGAAGGAAAACCTTACGACGTAAACTTCAGAATACAAACTGCCGATACCGGCGAAATACGCGATATCCATTCCATTGCCGTATTCGACAAGGAAAAGCGAACGGTCTCCGGCGTCATTCAGGACATAACGGAGCAAGCTCGCATACTGCGAGCATTGAAGCAGGAAGAGTTGTGGCGACGTACGCTTCTCGAACAAACGCCAGACGGGATTGCCGTTATCAGGTTGGATGGCAGTCTGCTGGAATGGAATCTTGCATTCGCAAAGATGCTTGGTTATTCGGACGACGAACTCAGGCGACTCAATGTCAGGGATTGGGATATAGGCCTCCCTCCGGAAAGACTCGACAAAGTTCTTCGCGAGTCGGGCGTGGAACCAAGGACTATCGAAACACGCCACCGTCGCAAGGATGGAACGACCTACGATGTAGAAGTCAGTCTTGCAAAGGTTGAACTCTCTGGCGAGTTCTTTTTATCCGCAGTGCATCGCGATATTACGAACAGAAAAAGGAAAGAAGAAGCGCTTCGTCAAAGCGAAATGCGTTTCCGGGCGGCCATCGAAGCTTCAGCGATTCCCTATGTCCTGAACGATGCACAATTTAATATAACCTTCCTAAACGCAGCGTTCGTCCGGACATTTGGTTATACGCTTGACGACATCCCGACGCTGGAAGATTGGTGGTCTAAAGCCTATCCCAATCCAGAGTACCGGCAGCGGATTATCGCGACGTGGCTGGAGCATTTGGAGCAGGCGGAATGTGATGAAACACCGTTCGAACCGGTGGAAGCCGCTATCCGGTGCAAAAACGGTGAGGTACGCACGGTACTGGTGGCAGCAGAGCCCCTAAGCGTTTCAATGTCCGACGTGTACGTCGTGTCTTTCTTCGACATCACGGCGCGCAAGGAGGCAGAAGAGGCACAACGTCAGGCAGCAACCGTGTTTGCGCACGCCCGGGAGGGAATCATCATTGCTGATCCAAACGGCATCATCCTTGATGTCAACAAGACTCTCTGCTCTACCACGGGCTACCGCAAGGAAGAATTGTTGGGTAAAGATTTGCGTTTCTTCCGTTCTGGGAAACAACCAAGGGCTTTTTATGCCCGCCTATGGCACAAACTTCGCCAAGCGGGTTATTGGTCCGGCGAAATCTGGACCAGCCGAAAAAATGGCAATGCGTTTCCGGTATTGCTCACTATCAGCGCTGTTTGCGATGGAGATGGAAAAGTATGGCAATACGTCGCGCTATTTTCCGACATCACGGACATCAAAGAGAATGAGCGAAAACTGCAGCAAATGGCTCATTACGACCCGCTCACGGGGCTGCCAAACAGGACGCTTCTTTCTGACCGCTTGCAACAATCCATGTCACTGGCTATCCGGCGCGGCCAACGCATTGCAGTGTGCTATCTCGATCTGGACGGCTTCAAGCCGGTCAACGATAGCTATGGGCACGATGTTGGCGATCAACTGCTGATTGCACTAGCCGGGCGAATGAAGGAAACGCTTCGAGAATCCGATACATTGGCCCGAATCGGTGGAGATGAATTTGTTGCGGTATTGCAAGGACTATCTGGCGGCTCACTGTCGCAGGTAACTATTGAACGCCTGCTGGAGGC
>QKII01000402.1 GCA_003249625.1 Propionivibrio sp.
GCATTCCGTCGGAACAGCACTACGGCCCGATGAGCGAGGTCGCCCCAGGCTGGAAGCTGCGCGTGCTGCTGACGCAGGCGCTGTTCGCCGACCCGGACATCCTGCTGCTCGACGAACCGACCAACAACCTCGACATAGCGACGATCCGCTGGCTGGAAAACGTGCTCAACGACCGCAACAGCACGATGATCATCATCAGCCACGACCGCCACTTCCTGAACCAGGTATGCACGCACATGGCCGACCTGGACTACGGCAAGATCACCGTCTATCCGGGCAACTACGACGACTTCATGGAGGCCTCGTCGCAGGCGCGCCAGCAGCAGAAAAACGCCAACGAGCGCGCCAAGGAGCGGATCGCCGAGCTGCAGGAGTTCGTCCGCCGCTTCTCGGCCAACAAGTCCAAGGCCAAGCAGGCAACCAGCCGCATGAAGCTTATCGACAAACTCAAGCCCGAGGACATCAAACCCTCGTCGCGCCAGTATCCGTGGATCCGCTTCGAGTACGACGAAAAGGAAAAGCTGCACCGTCAGGCCTTCGAGATCGAGAACCTGTCGTTCGGCTACGAAGGCGGCCCGAAGCTGTTCAACAACTTCGACCTGTCGCTGAACGCCGGCGACCGGCTGGCAGTGATCGGCGAGAACGGCGTCGGCAAGTCGACCTTCCTCAAGCTGCTGGTCGGGGATCTCGCGCCGCAGCACGGTGAAATCCGCTGGACGGAGAAGGCGCGCTTCGGCTACTACGCGCAGGACCACGCCGAGGACTTCAAGAGCGACACGCCGCTCACCGAATGGGTCGCCGAATTCGCCCGCGCCAACGCCGCCGAAGGCGAGGATCTGGAGACGCTGATCCGTGGCACGCTCGGCCGCCTGCTGTTCTCCGGCGACGAGGTGAAAAAGGCGGTCAAGGTGATTTCCGGCGGTGAGCAGGGGCGGATGATCTTCGGCAAGCTGATGCTGCAGAAGCCGAACGTGCTGGTCATGGACGAACCGACCAACCACCTCGACATGGAGTCGATCGAGTCGCTGAACACCGCGCTGGAAAAATTCAAAGGTACGCTGGTCTTCGTCTCGCACGACCGCGAATTCGTCTCCTCGCTGGCCACGCGCATTCTGGAAATCCGCACCGACGGCACGATCGTCAATTACCTTGGCACCTACGAGGAATACCTCGCCAGCCAGGGCATCGAGTAACCCCACCGGGGCCGCAATGCTTCGCCGGCTTGCCACGCTGATTCTTCGCTGCATCGGCTGGCAGCCGGCTTTCGTATCACCGCCTCACCGCAAATCGGTGGTCCTGGTCTATCCGCACACGTCGAACTGGGATTTTCCGTTGGGCATGCTATTCCGCTTCTGGTGTGGCATCCGCTTTCACTGGGCCGGCAAGGATTCGCTGTTCCACGGACCGTTGGGTGGACTGTTCATCCGGTTGGGCGGCATTCCGATCAACCGGCGCGAGCCGAACGGGACGATCGCGCGTCTGACCGGCGCCTTCGCGGAGGAAGAGACCATCCATCTGTGCATCGCCCCCGAAGGCACGCGCGCCCGCGTCGAACACTGGAAAAGCGGCTTCTATCACTTGGCCCGGAGCGTCGGCGCTCCGGTCGGCCTCGGCTTCATCGACTACCGCCGAAAGCGCATCGGCATCGAGTGCTGGATCGAGCTTTCAGGCGACAAGGCGCGGGACATGGCGCGCATCCGCGCCTACTACGCCGATATCTCGGCATTACGCACGGAAAACGCCAGCCCGATCCGGCTGAAGGAACCGTGATTCATTTGCCCTGTTGTTTGGCGGCGGCCTTGGCTTCCGCCTTGGCCCGTTCTTTCGCTTTCTTTTCGATCTGCGCGGCATGCTTCCTGGCGCGCTTTTCCTGCTCCGCCTGCCGCTTCGCCTGCTCCTCTGCCAAATTCTTCCGGTTCTCCGCAGCCTTGCGTTCCTTTTCCGCCTGTTTCTGCGCACGCTCGGTGGCCTTGGCAGCTTCCTCCTCACGATAACGCTCAGCACTTTCCCGTTGTTCGGCCTCGCGCACGGGACGCTCAGCCTCTCGTTTCGCTTTTTCGGCCTCGACGTCGGCGCGGTGAGCCTCGCGCTGAAATTCGCGCGCCGGCGCCTCAAGCTGACGCGCTTCGATGATCGTTTGCGTGTAGCGTTTCTTGGCTCCCGCCAGGCAGTCATTGACCAGAATTTTCTGGTAACAGGCTGCTTGCTCCGCCGCATGGCGCTTTTCCGCATCGTTGCGCATCGTCTCTGCCCGCCTTTGCTGGGCCACGGCCTGTTCCAGCGTCTGCGGCACAGGAGCCGCGCCTGTCTGAGCGGATTGTGCCCGCACGGGGAAAACAATCAACAATGAACACAGGGCGATGATTCGGCGCAACATGGGCATTTCTCCTTCGGGTCGCTAATCTATCAGAAAACCCGTGGTGCTACCCCGGGCTGACCTCGGCCAACTCGATGCCATCGGAAAACATCGGCACCGGATTTCCATGCAGTCCGGATTATGCTGAATGGCGCGTGCTAACATCCTGAAGTCATGTAACGCCGATCAGGATTCCCATCATGATGCTCACGATCTGGCCCCG
>QKII01000483.1 GCA_003249625.1 Propionivibrio sp.
TGATGCGGATAAGCCCGAAAATCCGCGAGCACTGCCTGGCGCATACCTGCAAGTCTGCTCCGAGCTGAAGCGATAACGTCGGCAGGCGGGTGTGAATCCGGCTCCTGGCCATGTGCATGGATTGCGATGACAAAGTCGACCAGCTCTCGGACTGCAAGCGATTCGCGCGAGTCGCCTGCTTGAGTCAATACATTGCGAATCCCGTTGTCGATTCGCTGCTTCAGCACGGAAATACGGCTCCGCAACGACGCCTTCTGATCGGCCTCGGCCACGAACTTCTGAAATTGCACATGGTAGTCGTTGATCAGCGGAAGCAGGGCTCCCAACCCTCCACGTTCCCGGGCGGCTTGTGTCGATTGCTGACGAACGGCTGCGACCTTCACGAAGATTTCGTTCGCCAACTCGCGCGAGGGGAGCTGCGCATAGCGCCCCACTGCGTTGCCGATCTGGTCGAGATCGCTGAGCAGAGACGCGGTTCCGAGTTGGGCGTCAATGCGGAATGAGGCAATGACGATCGTGGCGATGACCACTGAGGCGTTCAGGCCGATCAGCAATATCATTCCACCAAAGCTGAGTCCGAGCTTTTTCCTGAGCTTGAGATGAGGAAACAGGTTCATCAGCGATCAACGCGGCGATTCGGCCCGCCTGGAGTGCGACCGTGTACTGTCATCCAGGCCACGCGCGATTTGCGGATAGGCGTCAGGAAAGGCCAGAAACTCCGCGAACGCGTTGAGGCCAAGCGTCGCGACAGCGGGCGGGGTAGCAAGATCGAAGGCAAACGTTAACGTCTCGCTGTGGCTGATCTCCTGTCTGACGCGGCGCTGAATATCGCTGTAGAACGCATCCTCGATCTGCCGGTTTGGCGCGAGGGCGCCGGACCCGCGACTGAAGGCCTTTTGCGCCTCGATTTGCGCCATATGGACCAGCACCGCCTTCGCGCCGGCAGGGTTCGCCGCCCGCTTGGGCATGATCAAACCATCGATCGCAACAATGGCCGCCGTGGGGATGCGCGGGTCGATAACCGGGAAGTGGAAGAAATCGTAATCCTCGCCCCCCTTCCACTGATGGTCCTTGCTCTCAAATTGACCGATCGTCCATGTACCCATCAGTGTCATGGCCGCCTCCCCGCGAAACACCATTTCGTTCGCTCCGGTATCCCACGGCAGATCGTTCGGGTGCGGCGACGTATTGAAACAGCCTGCGTCGATCGCCTCCTTCCAGCGGGAGAAAACGGCACGCACGCGCGGATCATCGAACGGTACGGCGCCGCTCAACAGCGCTTGGCGAAATTCGACGGGTTCGCTGCGCAGAAGAATGTAGTCGAACCAAAATTGCGCCGGCCACTTCTCCCGTGCACCGAGCGCGATCGGCGTCGCGCCGGCGGCACGCAATGTCGTGCATGCACCCAGCAGTTCGTCCCAGGTCGCCGGCGGCTTCAGGTGATGCTTGTCGAACACATGCTTGTTGTAGAAAAACGCGATGAAGTGCTGGCTGATCGGGAGCAGGTATTTCTTTCCGCCGTATTCGACGGCCGCCCTGACGAGTTGCGGGTCAAAACGTTCGCCCAAGCCGGCCTGCTGCCAGATGTCATCGATCGATGCAAGCTGGTCGACGATGGCCGCCGTTCGCGCGCCTGCCCAGTAGGAATAGAGGTCTGGCGGATTGCCGGTCTTGAGCGTGTCGTAGATTCCGGACTTGAAAGCTTCGTGATCGAGTGAAACGTCCTTGAGTTCGTACGCAGGATTAGCGGCGTTGAAATCGGCCGCGAGATTGGCGACGCCGCCGCTCAGCGTGCCGGAGAAGTAATGCAACAGTGTGACGTGGGTCTTCGGTTTTGGTGTTACACCCGCATCGGGGTTCCTGTCGCATCCCGCGATCGAGACCAGCGCTACGGTGAGCAGGGACAAGATGGCAAGCAATGGCTTCGATGATTTCATTTCGCCCCCTATTCTTATGCTTTGAAGTCTAACCTGTTTGCCCGGGAATGCCGAGCCGTCGCGCCAGCCTTTGCAGGTTGGCCCTGTCGACTCCGAGCCGCTTCGCCGCCTGCGTCCAGTTACCCGCACTCTCGCCAAGCGCGCTGACAATCAACTGCCGCTGGAAACCGTCGACCGCATCGCGCAGACTGGCCGGCGTCGCAACGGTTGCCATGGATCTTCTCGGTGACTCCAATGCCATGAACGAGGCGGCTACGGCCGGTAAACCGAGATCGTCCGGCTGCACGACAACGCGGGTCGGGTCGCGGCGTGCGGCCTTCAGACCGGCGCGCAACAACAAGTGTTCCAGTTCGCGTACGTTACCGGGCCAGTCATAGGCGCCCAGCACGGCAAAGGCCTGCGGGTGCAGATCGATGCGCTCGATGCCGAGCTTGTGCCGGGACATGTCGAGGAAGTAGCCGGCCAGCACGGCAAGGTCTTCGCAATGCTCGCGCAGCGGCGGGACGGCAATCGGGTAGACGTGCAGTCGGTGGAAGAGATCACCGCGAAAACGCCCCGCGTCCACCTCTTGGCGCAGGTCACGGTTTGTGGCGGCAATGATGCGCACATCGACACGGATCACTTCGTCGGCCTGTTGCAATGCTCGCAACAGTTTGGCCTGCAGGCTGAGCGGCAACTCGCCGATTTCGTCGAGGAACAGCGTGCCACCGTGCGCCAGTTCGAATTTTCCTGATCGATCGGACACAGCCCCGGTAAACGCGCCCTTGCGATGACCGAACAGCTCGCTTTCGGCAACCGATTCCGGCAGCGCGGCGCAGTTGATCTGCACCAGCGCCTGCTCGCTGCGCGACGACTGGGCATGCACGGTGCGCGCAACAAGCTCCTTGCCGGTACCGGTTTCGCCGGTGACCAGTACGGCAAGGTCGGTTGCCGCGACAGTGGCTATTTCCTGGCGCAGCTGGCGCATTGCCCGCCCGTTGCCGATGAGATTTCCCTCGCGGCGGAAGGCTTCCTGCATCAGATCCCGGGCAATCGCCCGCTGCCGTTCGCTGGCCTGCTCAAGCGCGCGAATCAGCGCGACGTTGCGCAAGGTTGCGGCAGCCAACGCAGCAAACGCGCCGACCGTCGCATCCTGCACCTCGTCGAAGGCGTGTTCGTCAATGGCGTCAAGGGTAAGCACACCGACCAGTTCGCGATCGACGTGAAGGCTGCAGCCGAGGCAGGCGTGCACACGCCCGTCGCCGTGAACATCGATGGCCATCAGGCCGTCGAAGGGGTCGGGCAGGGCGCTGTTCGCCGGAAAGCGTACCGGATTGCCGGCTGACAGGATTGCCGCCAGACGCGGGTGCGCCGCCGGATCAAAGCGCCGCCCCATCAGATCGGGAGCGAGGCCGACGCTGGCCATCGGTACCAGTTTCCCCTCCTGCAAATGCAGCAAGGACACCGCGTCGCACGGCAACACCGAGCCGATAGCCGATACCAGCCGCTGGAACTGCACCTCGCCCGGCATGGTGTTGGAGAGATCGACGGCGATCTGCCACAAGGCGCGATCGATGGCTTTCTGAAAACGCATGAGCTGACCGGAAAACTCG
>QKII01000037.1 GCA_003249625.1 Propionivibrio sp.
GCGTGTTTATAATCCGTCAAAATTTTCAACAATATTTTTCCCTGCAACAGATACAAAAAACCCCGCGAAAAGATTTCTTCGCGGGGTTGTCGGAACGTAACGGTCCGGCAGGAATTACATCATGTCCATGCCGCCCATGCCGCCCATGCCGCCCATGCCGCCCGGCATTGCCGGGGCCGGCTTGTCTTCGGCGAGTTCCGCGACCATGCAGTCGGTAGTCAGCATCAGGCTGGCGATCGATGCAGCGTTCTGCAGCGCGGTGCGGGTCACCTTGGTCGGGTCGAGAACGCCCATTTCAACCATGTCACCGTATTCACCCGAAGCGGCATTGAAGCCGTAGTTGCCCTTGCCATTAACCACGGCATTGACAACGACTGACGGCTCGTCACCCGCATTGGCGACGATTTCACGCAGCGGCTGTTCCATGGCGCGCAGGACAATCTTGATACCGGCGTCCTGATCATGGTTGTCACCCTTGAGGGCACCAAGCTGGGCACGGGCACGCAGCAGCGCGACGCCGCCTCCAGGAACGATCCCTTCTTCAACAGCGGCACGGGTGGCGTGCAGCGCGTCTTCGACACGGGCCTTCTTCTCTTTCATTTCGACTTCGGTGGCAGCACCAACCTTGATCAGGGCAACACCGCCGGCCAGCTTGGCGACGCGTTCCTGCAGCTTTTCCTTGTCGTAATCGGAGGTCGACTCTTCGATCTGGGCACGGATCTGCTTGACACGCGCTTCGATGTTGGCGGCAACGCCGGCGCCGTCGATGATCGTGGTGTTTTCCTTGCCGATTTCGATGCGCTTGGCCTGGCCGAGTTCTTCCAGCGTGGCTTTTTCGAGGGTCAGGCCGACTTCTTCGGCGATGACCTGGCCGCCGGTCAGGATGGCGATATCTTCGAGCATGGCCTTGCGGCGGTCGCCAAAGCCCGGAGCCTTGACGGCGCAGGTCTTCAGGATGCCACGGATGTTGTTGACCACCAGGGTCGCCAGCGCTTCGCCTTCGACGTCTTCAGCAATGATCAGCAGCGGACGGCCGGCCTTGGCGACTTGCTCGAGCACCGGCAGCAGGTCACGGATGTTCGAGATCTTCTTGTCGAAGAGCAGGACGAACGGGTTTTCCAGGATGGCGATCTGCTTGTCCGGGTTGTTGATGAAGTAGGGCGAGAGGTAGCCGCGGTCGAACTGCATGCCTTCGACGACTTCAAGCTCGTTGTTCAGCGACTTGCCGTCTTCAACGGTGATAACGCCTTCCTTGCCGACCTTTTCCATGGCCTCGGCGATGATGTCGCCGATGGAGGAATCGGAGTTGGCCGAGATCGAGCCGACCTGGGCGATTTCCTTGTTGGTCGAGCAGGGCTTGGAGAGGGTCTTCAGCGCCTCGACAGTAGCGGCAACAGCCTTGTCGATGCCGCGCTTGAGGTCCATCGGGTTCATGCCGGCGGCGACGAACTTCATGCCTTCACGGACGACCGACTGGGCCAGCACGGTGGCGGTGGTGGTGCCGTCACCGGCGATGTCCGAGGTCTTGGAAGCGACTTCCTTGACCATCTGTGCGCCCATGTTGGCGAACTTGTCCTTGAGTTCGATTTCCTTGGCGACCGACACACCGTCCTTGGTTACGGTCGGAGCGCCGAAAGAGCGCTCGAGAACGACATTGCGGCCTTTCGGTCCGAGGGTGACCTTGACGGCGTCGGCGAGGATATTGACGCCTTCAACCATGCGGGTACGTGCGGAATCGCCAAACTTAACGTCTTTAGCTGCCATTGAATTACTCCTGAGAATTCTGTTGTGGATTGAAGCGTGTTACGACTTGCCAGCGCTGGAGGCTCAGGCCTCGACAACGCCCATGATGTCTTCTTCGCGCATGACCAGCAGTTCCTCGCCGTCAACCTTGACGGACTGACCGGCGTACTTGCCGAACAGGATGCGGTCACCCACCTTGACGTCCAGAGCCACGTGCTTGCCGTTTTCGTCACGCTTGCCGGGGCCGACAGCGAGGATCTGGCCCTGATCGGGTTTCTCGGCGGCGGCGTCGGGGATGACGATACCGGAAGCGGTCTTGCGTTCCTCTTCGAGGCGCTTGACGATCACGCGATCATGCAAAGGACGGATTTTCATGCATTTTCTCCTTGGTTAAAGCACAAGTTTGTTAACAACTCGCCAACAATATTTCCGCCAACCGGCACTGCCGGCGCGTTGAATTATTAGCACTCATACGAGACGAGTGCTAATAATAGGGACGGCCCTAGCGTTTTTCAAGAGTCGGGAGGCCATTTTTTTCTATTGCAGCCGGTCTTGAAAAAACCACCCTGCGCCCTCATACTTTGGGCATGGTTGTAATTCCGGCAATCTGGAGGCGTTCTGGACGCGGGTTCGACTCCCGCCACCTCCACCCAAGCGTATTCGGTCGGAAAGTTTGAGTAGGTTTGGGTGGGGGTGTATTGGTTTCGACAGGGCGGACGAAGGTGAGCAGGCAACCCGAGAGGCGACGGACGTAATCCGCGCAAATCCATAAACGCCAACGATGAGCGTTTCGCACTGGCCGCTTAAGGCCTATG